>CAZKWW010000059.1:0-6335 GCA_964556635.1 uncultured Candidatus Ruthturnera sp. | reverse complement strand
CTAAGATTTTTAATAGTGAAGTTTTTCCGCTACCATTGGTACCAGTAATACGCAAGATATCACCAGAATTAACCCCAAAAGATAATTCACTAAAAAGCTGGTTGTAACCTCGTTGGCAACTTAGGTTGTTAACATTGAGTGATGACACAGTGTTTGGCTGGCTATCTACCAGAATTTATACCAAGGTCTGTTTGCTTCTTCAATACGCTTGGCTTCTGCTGCGGCCTCCGCCTTGGCTTTTTCTTCAGCGATGCGCTTGTCTTCTAATGCTTTAGCGGCGGCTACCGCTTTTTCTTTAGCAATGCGCTCAGCTTCTGCTTTGGCTTTAGCGGCGGCCTCCGCCTTGGCTTTTTCTTCAGCGATGCGTTTGTCCTCTAATGCTTTAGCGGCGGCTGCTGCTTTTTCTTTAGCAATGCGCTCAGCTTCTGCTTTGGCTTTAGCGGCAGCAATTGCTCTTTCTTTGGC
Organism: uncultured Candidatus Ruthturnera sp.; assembly: GCA_964556635.1. GTDB lineage: Bacteria > Pseudomonadota > Gammaproteobacteria > PS1 > Pseudothioglobaceae > Thioglobus_C. Next base: position 5,870 of record CAZKWW010000059.1, on the reverse strand, counting down.
AATGCGCTCAGCTTCTGCTTTGGCTTTGGCTGCCGCTTCTGCCCTAGCTTTTTCTTCAGCAATACGTTTGTCTTCTAAGGATTTTTCTTCATCGGTAAGTTGCGGTAGAGAGCCGACACCTGTGGTATCGATCTTAGTAAGACTGTCATTCTCAAAAGCAAGTATTAATCGATAATGAACAACACTACCTACGCCGGGTGTAGAGTAGTTAATATAATCCCATTGGTTATTATGAAAAGGGTCAGTTACACTAGGTGAGCCAATTAAGTCTTTTACTTGTGCTTTAGACATGCCAACTTTAAGTTGGTTAATCTTAAAGCGCTCTAGTACGGAACCCTGGTAAATGTCAGCTTTATAAACCGTTGGCATAGATACGTCTGGAATAATATCTGACATATCAGGCAAACTTGGTAAATCTGGTAGTTCTGGCATTGAAGGTGAACAAGCAGATAAGAATGGTAATGAGAATACAATCAAAGTTAATTTATTCATTGGTTGGCTTTTTGATTTAAAATGATTAATAAAATTATTAGCTGATTTTACATCAAGGATATAGATATGGACGCTCAAGATTTAAAAAGTGCAGGCCTTAAAGTTACACTGCCAAGACTTAAAATTTTAGAAATTTTAGAAACCAGTGAAGAGCATCACATGAGTGCTGAAGATATTTATCGTGCTTTAATTATGCAAGGCGAAGAGGTTGGTGTGGCAACAATCTATCGTGTACTGACACAATTTGAAGAATCGGGCATGGTTAACAAACTCAACTTTGACAATGGCCAAAGTGTATTTGAATTATCCAATGCTGATCATCATGACCACTTAGTTTGCGTTAAATGTGGCAAGATTGACGAATTTGCAGATGATGTCATTGAGCAGCATCAGCACGATGTGGCTAAAAGATACGGTTATCAATTAACTGATCATTGTTTGTATTTATATGGTCTTTGTAAGAGTTGCCAATAATTTTGACCACGTCTTTTTCCTTTCTGACTGTGTTCAATAATAAAAAACACTCAATCAAATAGCGCTACTATGTTCAATCGCATTTTTTATTATTCGCCTTACAGAAAGAAAAAATACTTGCAAAATTTTATTCGAGCATTTTTTTAAAATTATGGAAGATTTTATTCTTAGAGCAGTCTTAGCAGCTATAGGTATTTCTATTATTGCCGGTTCACTTGGTTGCTTTGTGATTTGGAAGCGCATGAGTTACTTTTAAGAATCAATCTCTCATAGTGCATTGCTCGGTTTATCACTAGTCTTTTCCAGTGTTCTAGGCATACATTTTGGTTTGATTTTTGTGGGTGCAATCTTCGCTTTATTGATTGTCACTTTACAAGAACGACAATTTTTGTCCAATGATGCAATATTGGGTATTTTTTCACACATTGCACTCTCGTTAGGCATTGTGGTTTTGGCATTAATAGGTGGTGCTAATACCGATTATTTTTCATTGTTATTTGGTGATATCTTATCTATTACTGATCAAGATATTATTTGGGTGTATTCAGTATTGGTGGTTATTGTGGCCCTAATGACAACTTTTTGGCAGCGTTTATTGTTACTAACCTTAAACGAAGAACTGGCTAAAGCAGAAGGCCTTAAACATATGTTTTATCAACTGTTGTTTATGTTGATGATTGCACTTGCAGTTTCAGTCTCGGTGCAAATTGTGGGCGTGTTATTGATCACTTCACTATTGATTATTCCACCTGCGATTGCCAGAGTGTTTGCACGTACACCGAGTCAAATGGTGTTTCAATCAATTTTTATTTCAATGGCGGCGGTTATTATTGGTCTGAGCGGATCAATGCATTATGATGTGGCAACAGGCCCAGCGATTGTGATTTCACTCGGTATTTTGTTTTTATTTTCTCAGCTAGTAACGTCTAAAAATTTAAGCTAGCGCTAGAAAGGCTTTGCCTTAGCAGAAATATTTTTAAGCTAGTGCGTCGTTTAGCTCTGTGAGTTGGTTAGTTTGCTGTTCTACAATCAAAGGCTCAATAACAGATTCTAAATCACCTTCCATAATTTCAGCTAATTTGTATAGTGTTAAGTTAATGCGATGATCAGTAATACGCCCTTGTGGATAGTTGTAGGTGCGAATGCGTTGCGACCTGTCACCACTGCCAACTAACTCTTTACGAGTTGATGCCTGTTCTTTTTGTTGTACTTGTTGCTGTGCATCGAGAATCCTAGAGGCTAACACCGACATCGCCTGTGCTTTGTTTTTGTGTTGTGAGCGACCGTCCTGACACTCGACCACAGTACCTGTTGGAATATGGGTAACACGTACAGCTGAGTCGGTTTTATTGACATGCTGACCACCGGCACCACTGGCTCTAAAAGTATCAACACGCACATCACTCATATTAATATCAATTTCTTCAATATTTTCAACTTCAGGCATAATCGCCACAGTGCAAGCTGAAGTGTGTACTCGACCTTGAGATTCGGTTTCTGGTACGCGCTGCACTCGATGAGCGCCAGATTCAAACTTGAGTTTTGCATAAACGTTATCACCACTAATGCGAGCAATCACTTCTTTAAAGCCACCGTGATCACCAATGTTAGAGCTCATGACTTCCATTTGCCATTTTTGCTTTTCAACATAACGGGAATACATTCTAAACAAATCGCCTGAGAAAATTGACGCTTCGTCACCACCGGTACCTGCTCTGATTTCAATAATAATATTACGAGAGTCGTTTGGATCTTTAGGTAGTAGGGCTTTTTTAAGCTCTAAATCAAGCTGTTCTAATTTAGCTCTACCTTGGGCGATTTCTTCTTTGGCCATGGCACGCATCTCATCGTCATCTTCTAGCAACATAGCTTCAGCTGCTTCAATGTCTTCTTGTGTGGCCAAGTATTGAGAAAATTGCTCATTAACTGGCGTGAGTTGTGAATGCTCAATAGACAACTCACGAAACTTTTTTTGATCTGATGCTACTTCAGGGTCAGATAACATAGCGCCCACTTCTTCTAGGCGCATGGATAACTGCTCAAGCTTGGTTAGAATAGAAGCATTCATGATTTTTTAGTTTTGTTTTTAGGTACACAGCCTTCACATTGGTTGAGCTGTTCTGTGCTTGCTTGTTTGATATTGCCAAAAGGCGCATGCAATAGTTTGTTGGTCAGTTGGTCAGCTAATTGGCTAATAATGGCCGCTGAATCACCACCATTTTTGAGTTTTTTGAGCGCCGCCTCAACGGCTGTTTCTTTAATTTGATAAGCATTTTGACGATACGATTGCACGATTTGTTCATTTGGCAGTGTTTCTAACCATTGGTCAAATTTTTTGTTTTGACCAATGATAATTTCTTCGGCCAGTGTTTTCTCTCTTTGACGAGAGTCGATATTATCACTTACCACTTGTTGAAGATCGTCAACCGTGTATAAAAATACATCATCCAGTTGTGCCACTTCAGGCTCAATATCTCTTGGAATAGCAATGTCCAGCATAAACATCGGTTTATGTTTGCGTAGTTTAAGTGCAGTTTCAATTAGACCTTTACCAATAATAGGCACAGAAGCTGCAGTAGAAGAAATAATAATATCTGCTTCGTGAATCATATTTGAAAATTGCTTAAGGCTGACCGCTTTAGCATTGTAAATTGAGGCGATTTTTTGGGCATTTTCAACCGTGCGGTTAGCCACAATCATATTGCTAACACCTTTTTGGCTTAAGTGTTGTGCGCATAGTTCAATCATTTCGCCTGCGCCAATTAGCATGACAGTTTGTTCTGCCAAATTGGCAAAAATTTTCTCACTAAGTTTAACGGCACAATAAGCAACTGAAACTGGAGATGAACCAATTTCTGTATCAGTTCTTACTTTTTTAGCAGTTGAAAAAGCATGTTGAAATAGCTTTTCTAATAATTTATTGAGTGTGTTTGCTTCTTTAGCAGCGTGATAGGCATCTTTTAGTTGGCCTAAAATTTGAGGCTCGCCTAATACTAATGAGTCCAACCCAGTTGCCACATGGCAAATGTGTTCAACCGCATTATCACCTTCAAAGTAACTCAAATAAGGATCGAGCTCTGAGCGTTTGATATTGTGTGTATTCGCTAGGTAATCACTTAGTATTTCTTGTGCATTGTCTGTACTGATAATGGCATAAACTTCAGCACGATTACAGGTGGATAAAATAACACACGCCTCAACACCTTTGGTCTGCTTAAGTTGTGCCAATGCATTGTTTATCTCGCCAGATGCAAACGCAACTTTCTCACGCACTTCGACCGGCGCAAGCTGATGGTTAACACTTAAAATGGCGATATGTTGCATAAAAGAATTAATAAACAAACTCAAACAAACGCTTGATTATACAATGAGAGCCCTTGTCGGTGTTAGAATGAGCATCCTATGAAATGGATGATAATATTACTATTTGGATGGTTTTTACAAGGCTGCAGCACACTTGAAAACAAACCTGTAAAACCAAGTTCATCACTCACAATTCCCGCACAGTGGCACACGCAGGGCAGGGCTAGTGTGTCAACGAGTGAGCGCAATCAAAACATTGGCTTTACAATTGATTTTAAGAATCAAGATTACACGCTCACACTGAGCGCCTCACTTGGATTAGGTCAAATTATTGTTAAATCAAATACTCAAGGCTTAAGCGTTAACGCTCAGCAGATTGATACCAATTTAAAACAGTGGATGATTGATGAATTTGGTTGGTATTTCCCAATTCAAAAACTGGCACTTATCTTATTCAAACATCAAAAATCTATTAACCATGAATGGCGTGTAAACATTGACAGTTATCAGAAAATTGACGGGGTCAGTTACCCTAAAATTGTGCGACTTAATCATTTAACGAAAGCAATTAAAATCAAGCTATTGATTAGCGGAGTTAATGAGTTAAAATGATAGAAAAATTCAGCAATTTAACATGATAGAGCAAGATTCTTTAGTAGAGGGAAAAGACCAAGGCAACGAAGACATCATCATGACGTCGGTACGCCCAGATTCCCTAAGTGAATACATTGGTCAGGAAGATGTTAAATCACAAATGTCACTATTTATTGAAGCCGCTAAAAAGCGTGGTGACGCGTTGGATCATTCACTTATTTACGGCCCACCTGGCCTAGGAAAGACCACACTGGCTAATGTCATTTCTAATCAAATGGGTGCAGGCCTTAAGCAAACTTCTGGTCCAGTTTTAGAGCGTTCTGGTGATTTGGCAGCCATACTTACCAAACTTGAGCCGTACGATATTTTATTCATTGATGAGATTCACCGTCTTAATCCTGTTGTTGAGGAAATTCTTTACCCGGCTTTAGAAGATTTTAAGCTGGATATTATGGTGGGTGAGGGTGTGGCAGCGCATTCTGTGCAGTTAGAATTACCACCCTTTACACTGATTGGTGCCACCACTCGTGCTGGTATGCTAACCTCTCCATTAAGAGATCGATTTGGTATTGTGCAGCGTTTACAATTTTATGAAGTTAACGATCTACAAAAAATCGTTCAGCGTTCGGCCAATATTTTAGATATTCATATAGAAGCAGATGGAGCATTGGAAATTGCCAAGCGTTCACGTGGCACACCTAGAATTGCCAACCGCTTGTTGCGTCGAGTACGTGATTTTGCTGATGTAAAAACTAACAGTGTCATTCACCAGCAAATTGCACACGAAGCACTCATTACACTTAAAGTGGATGAGCAGGGGTTGGAGCAACTAGATCGAGACTATCTATCCATTATGACTCAAAAATTCTCAGGTGGGCCAGTGGGGTTAGACACACTTTCAACCGCCATTGGTGAAGAGCGAGGCACGTTAGAAGACATGGTAGAGCCTTATTTGATTCAACAAGGGTTTATTATGCGTACACCACGAGGCAGAAGTGCAACCAATC
>CAZKWW010000058.1:5604-6432 GCA_964556635.1 uncultured Candidatus Ruthturnera sp. | reverse complement strand
CATCTTTGGCATAAAAAACAGTGTTTTTATAGGGTTTTCATTGAGTTATTTAGTACATTCGTAAAATTCTCTAAATTTTAATTAGAGAATTAAAGGGTACCGTCCCCTTTATTGAAAGCCTTTAGCTGAAAATATTAATTACGGCTATACGCCTTTCTTCTTCTGCTCTTTTTTCTTGTCCTTGAAAACTTTAGCTCTAAACATCTTAGAATGTCTAACTGCATGTTTTAGTTTGTTCTTTACCTTGTGTTTCATGGTTAATATTTTGTATTAAATCCATTACATTGTGGCAGATAGTGCGTTAATTTTTGAAGTAATGTCATATTCTTTATCTTTATAAATAAACGACAAACGGTTGGCGTGAAGCATAAGTCGCTTTGCGCCAGTTAGTTTAATTCTATCTTTCTCTGACAAAGTTTTTTTCAAGCATTGATCAGCCACTTGATCATCAACGCCATAGATTGGATCGCCCAAAATCGTATGTCCGATTGAATCTAGGTGCACTCTGATTTGATGTTGTCTGCCGGTAATAGGCATGGCTTTGACTAAGGTCGTATTATCTTTTTGGTTAAATTCTAAAGGTTGAATGTGAGTGGTGGAGGCTTTGCCTTGTTCATTTGCACAAGTCATTCTGATAGTGATAGTGCTGTTTGATTTTGATATGGGTTTGTCGATAGTAATGTCACTCTTTAACTGGCCTTTGACAATCGCTAAATATTCTTTGGCGCATTCTCTATTTTCAAACAGGGTTTTTAATTTTGCACTTGCTTGCTTGTTTTTAGCCACTAAAACTAGACCTGAAGTTTCAGCATCTATTCGATGTACTAA
>CAZKWW010000058.1:0-5594 GCA_964556635.1 uncultured Candidatus Ruthturnera sp. | reverse complement strand
GCTTGATCACCAAAATAATGTCTAACTTCATCAAGCAAACTGTAGGCTGTGGTTTTACGAGTTGGGTGCACCATCAGCCCAGATGGCTTATCAAATACAGCGAAGTCATCGACCTCAAATATAGGCTTTAAGCCTCTTGTATGGCCTTCAAATACAGCGACTTCTACATACTCACCATTTAGTATTTGGCCATTTTTTAAAGCATTACCTTTGTCATCAAACACTCTATTTTTAGCCAATAGTTTTTGAGACATCGATAATGACAAACTTGCCTCATCTAGTAAAAATTGCTGAATTTTCTTACCCTTAACGACGTTAAATTTCTTAAGTACAAAAGGCATTAAGCTGGGTTTTTTAAATGACCAATGAAGCCAAACCCAAGAAAGCCACAAAACCAATCACATCGGTAATGGTGGTAAGGATCACGCCGCCTGCAAGGGCTGGATCAATTTTAAGTTTGATCAGTAGCGAAGGTAAAAATGCGCCAGAAAAAGCCGCAAAAATTAAATTAACAATAATAGCTGAAGCTATCACAAAGCTTAATGTTATGTCTTCAAACCAAGCATAAGTTGCTAGTCCAATCACTAAAGCCCAAACCACACCGTTTAAAAAGCCAATAGCCACTTCTTTGTTCATCAGTACTTTAAGGTTGGAAGTAGTTACCCTGCCTGTGGCAATACCACGCGTGACCAAAATAAGCGTTTGCGTGCCAGCAATACCGCCCATCGATGCCACCACTGGCATTAAGATTGCCAAGGCAATTTTCTCTTGCAATGTGGCTTCAAATAATCCGATAAAAAATACCGCAATAAAAACAGTAACTAAGTTAACGCCCAGCCAAACACTTCGGCGTTTAGAGCTTTGCATAACTGGTGCAAATACATCTTCTTCTTCATCTAAACCAGCCATCGACATCACTGAGTGCTCAGCTTCATCACGAATGACGTCAACCACGTCGTCAATGGTAATACGGCCAATAAGTTGGTTGTTTTCATCAATAACCGGCGCTGAAATCAAATCACGTTGCTCAAATAAATTGGCCACTTCATTTTCAGGCGTGTCTGCTAGAATGGGTTTGAGTGTTTTATTAATCAAAGGGTTGATATTCTGTTCGGCCTCATTGGTTAATAAAGTTGAAATATGAATTGAACCCAAATACTTATAAGAGCGATCAACCACAAACACCTGATCAGTATCGATTGGCATTTCTTTTAGTAAGCGCAAATAACGAATCACCGTGCGCACATTGACATCATCACGCACCGTGATAATATCAATGTTCATCAGCCCACCTGCAGAGTCTTCAGGGTAGGATAAAACACGTTTTAAGTGGTCTCGATGCTTGTAATCTAGCGTTAATAATAGATTATGCAAAGCTGACTCAGGCAGGTCAGGCACAATGTCTGCTAAGTCGTCCATGTCTAAGCCTTCAGTGGCTTTTACAATGGCATCAACATCCATTTCGCTTAAGAGTTGGGATTGAACATCTTCACTAAGGTCTTTAAGAATATCACCCTGTGTACTTGCATCAATATTAGACCAAAGCTGGGTTCGGTCTTTGGGTGGAACGCCTTCTAATAGGCGAGCAATTTCAGCCGAATGTAAATTGGCAAGTTGAGCAGTGGCCTCTTCATACAAAGATGCCTCCAGAGACGTCATGAGTTTCTGCAGGCAAGCTTCGAAAGAAGTGTTTTCAACTTCTGACATTGAATTAATGTTCCTTTATAGCCAACCCAAGGTTTGATTGTCTTAGGCTGGACGACCTTTAGTTTCTTCTATGGTCGTTTAATTTTTCTTTGTGCTTACGAATTTGTGAATCTAGCTTATTAACCATTTGGTCAATAGAAGCGTACATATCGCCGCTTTCAGCTTTAGCAAATAAATCTGCCCCACTTACGTGAATCGTTGCCTCGGCTTTTTGCACATCCTTTTCGACTTCTAAGATCATGTTGATATTAATCAAGTGATCAAAGTGGTGTTTAATTTTAGATAATTTTTCAATAGAATGTTGCTTGATTGCCTCGGTGATATCGAGATGGTGACCAGAAATACTTAATTGCATAAACGCTCCTTATCAGATTAAAAAAATATTCAACTTAATTGTGACATAAACTTAGACAAAATGTAAAGTATTTGTTACAATTCATAGTAAATAATAAACACCACAAAGCCTGATTTGAGGTTATAATTACTCTTTTTTACTTATTCTACATTTAGGAGATAAACATGGACGCAGTTAGTCAAGAATCTAATGAATTAAGCGCAAAAAGAATTGCATTACAAAACTCTTTTAAAGAGTACAACGAAGCGAATGGTTTTTCATATGAAGATTGGATTAATCCACCAGCAGGTTCTTTCTATGAAGGCTATAAAAAAGAGCTAGACGAAATTAACGACCAAATGGCACCGCCTTTGCAATACCAATCATAATCAATATTCTGATTGGTAATAAAAGCCCCATTTTGGGGCTTTTTTGTTTAGTGGCCAATTTAAAAACACACTAAAAAACTTATGTCTTATTTAATGTCAAATTATGCACCGTTAGAAATTACCTTTGTTAAAGGTAAAGGTTGCTACCTGACAGATACTAAAGGTAATCAATATCTGGATGCGCTTTGTGGTGTTGGCGTTACTGGGCTTGGTCATTCTCACCCTGAAATATCACGTGCTATTCAATCGCAGGCACAAAAGGTTATCCATACAAGTAACTGGTACCATATTGAACATCAAGAAACCTTAGCTGAAAAATTATGCCAATTGGCCAATATGGATGCCGCCTTTTTTGGTAACTCAGGCGCTGAAGCCAATGAAGCTGCTATCAAAATTGCACGTCTACACGGGCACGCCAATAATATTGATAACCCAGTTATCTTAACGGCCAATCAAAGTTTTCATGGTCGCACCATGGCAACCCTTTCCGCTACTGGAAATACAAAAGTACAAAACGGCTTTGCACCCTTAGTCAGTGAATTTATTCATGTTGACTTTAATGATGTTGATGCCATTAAAACACACACCAACAACGCGAATGTTGTTGCGGTGATGCTAGAGCCTATCCAAGGTGAAAGTGGTGTTATTATTCCGGCTGATGATTATCTAAACCAAGTGCAAGCAATTTGCCAAGCTAACAACTGGCTACTAATATTGGATGAAGTGCAAACGGGTATTGGCCGTACTGGTAAGTTATTTGCCCATGAATACAACAACATTACACCTGATGTTTTAACCTTAGCCAAAGGCTTAGGCAATGGCGTGCCTATTAGTGCTTGTTTGGCTAAAGGCAAAGCAGCTAGCTTATTTCAACCAGGTTCACACGGGTCTACCTTTGGTGGCAATCCTTTAGTGTGTCAAACAGCACTCAGCGTGCTCAAGGTGATTGAAAAAGACAACATTCTTAGTAACGCCATACAAATGGGTGAATATTTGACATCTGGCTTTAAATCAAAGCTAGCAGATTCAAACAAGGTATTAGAAATACGCGCTAAAGGCTTGATGTTGGCCATTGAGCTTAACCAAGACTGCGCTATCTTATTAAACGCAGCGCTTGATAAAAAATTACTGATTAACATTACCGGGCAATCGATTCGTCTGTTGCCACCCCTTATTATTAATAAAGCTGAGGCTGACACAATTATCAACACAGTTTGTGAGCTAATCGACACCGTATAGGCGGGAGATCAACATGACAAAACACTTTATCAACTTAGATGACTTATCCAACGATGATTTACAACAAATCATTGATCAGGCTATTGCGTTAAAAAAACAACATAAAGCAGGTGAAATTTCCAATGCTTTAAAAAACAAAACGTTGGCGATGATTTTTGATAAATCGTCTACGCGTACTCGAGTTTCATTTGAAGCAGGTATGACACAACTTGGTGGTCATGCTTTGTTTTTATCAGACAAAGATATTCAGCTAGGGCGTGGTGAGCCCATCACTGATAGCGCAGTTGTTATTAGTTCCATGGTTGATTGTGTTATGTTGCGTATTTCTTCGCATGAAGACATTAATATGTTTGCTAACAACTCTTCTGTGCCAATTATTAACGCCCTATCTGATGAATCTCATCCATGTCAACTCTTGGCTGACATGATGACCTACCAAGAACACAATGGCTCGATCAAAGGTAAAACAGTCGCTTGGATTGGCGATGGCAACAACATGTGTCATACCTATATGCAAGCAGCCAAAGCGTTTGGCTTTACACTTAATATTGCCACACCTAAAGGCTATGAACCAGATCAAGACTTTGTTAATCAGTATGCTGAGCATATTAATTTATGTGTAGATGCAAACAGCGCTTGCAAAGATTCAGACTTAGTAGTGACTGATGTTTGGGCTAGTATGGGTCAAGAAGATGAACAGAAAAAACGCGAACTGGATTTTGAAGATTTTCAAGTTAATACAGACTTAATGTCTCAAGCTAAATCAGATGCGGTATTCATGCATTGTTTGCCGGCTCACCGTGGTGAAGAAGTCAGTGCCGATGTGATTGATGGTAAGCAAAGCTTGGTATGGGGTGAAGCTGAAAATCGCCTACACGCACAAAAGGCGTTGCTACTATACTTACTAAGCTAACCTTTAGTTTGGACAGATAATTTGTCCATGGCTTCTTGGTAAAAATTGACACCACGTTCAACCTTTTCTCGACCTCTAGACACTCGCCAACGATTAGTATCGCGCAGTGAATACACGCAACCACAATATTCTTGTTGATAAAATTCTTCTCGTTTAGAAACTTCAAGCATTCTAGAAGAGCCGCCCTGCTTACGCCAATTAAAATCCCAATAGCTAATATCATCAAATGCTTGTGTTGCTCTTTCACCACAGCCATTGATTTGATTCATGTCTTTCCAGCGAGAAATACCTAACGTTGAAGAAATAAGATCAAAATCGTGATCTTTAGCGTATTGTGCAGTGACTTCAAAGCGCATGTCAAAGCATGTGGTACAGCGCTCACCACGCTCAGGCTCGTTTTCTTGACCTTTGGTACGATTAAACCAATTATCTCGATCATAATCTGCATCGATAAAAGGCATGCCGAGTTTTTGAGCAAAGCGAATATTTTCCTCTTTGCGTAGTTCGTACTCTTCAACCGGGTGAATGTTGGGATTGTAAAAGAAAATCGTCGTATCGATATCTGACGCCGCCAACGCCTCCATAATCTCGCCTGCACAAGGGGCGCAACACGAATGCATTAATAATTTTTTTTCACCATTAGGGGTAGAGAGCTTAGGGCGCTCATAACCTTTTAATGTGTAATCTACTTTAGACATGTTTTTATCTTTTTCAAAACCTCCCAAACTTCGCGTTTGAGTTGTTCATTCATTAAGATTTCACTTGGATGATGTGCAACAAAATGCTGCTCAGAAGATGGATAAATCATCAGTGCTAATACTAATACAATGAATATCTTGCTGCTGTAAACCAATAGCACCCAACATCTTTAATAAAAAATCTTGGTATTTACCAGGCTGACAAAAAGAGCGTGAATTTTGAGTTTCAATCACCAGACACTGTGTGTTGATTTTTTGTGCGTCAATATTTTCAGGTTCGACTTCAGTGTATAAAAACTCAGGCACTCCTAAAC
>CAZKWW010000057.1:0-6520 GCA_964556635.1 uncultured Candidatus Ruthturnera sp. | reverse complement strand
GAAGGAGAAAATTCTAAAGAAGCGTTTCCACTGTGTCATAATTTAATCAATATAGGGTTTAACTTTATATACCAACCAAAGTACTGGGATACCAATCAAGGTTGTAATTACAAAAAATTCGCCATAACCAAATTGCTCAACCAGTGTGCCTGAGTAGCCACCAAATATCTTAGGCAGGAGTGTCATTAATGATGAAAATACAGCGTATTGCACCGCGGTAAACTTGATATTAGTTAGGCTCGATAAAAAGGCAATAAAAGCCGCACCCGCAAGACCAGCCGATAAGTTATCCATGGTAATGGTGACATACAGCCAAGTAATATCATGGCCGACATTTGCCAAAACAATAAACAACAAATTGGTAATCGCTGAAAGTGCCGCGCCCAGAAATAAAACTTTAAACACCCCTATTCTGATTGCCATCAAACCACCTATAAAACCACCAGCAATGGTCATAAATAGGCCAAATGTTTTAGAAATGGTGGCAATTTCTACTTTGGTAAAACCCATATCTTGGTAAAAAATATTAGCCACCACACCAAGCACAATATCACTCACACGATACAAGCCAATCACAGCCAATAACAATACTGCTACACTTATGCCATAACGACTAAAGAAATCTTTGACCGGATCAACATAAGTGTTGTTAACCATAGAACGATTTACAATATTTAGAACTATCAGCACTCTAGCAGCAATATAAGCACCTAAAAGTGCTGTCATCATACGAACTGTACCAACAATAAAACCAGCAAGATGCTTATTATCAAAGAACTCAGTTAACGTTTTTTTGGTGGTACTAACCCAGTCTGCTGTTGCATTAAACGTTAGGATGAAAGCAGCTACAATCGATAAAAATAATAAGAAAAATCGGGCGTAATCGGTTGTGCTATATTCACTCTCTTGTCTTTTGGTGTCAGGCTCGTTAATAATCAGTGTGGTTGCCACACCAATCAACATCACTGCTGCCATCACCATGTAAGTGCCTGACCAAGCATCATAACTATAAAGCGCTTTGGTTGAGCCAAGATAACTAGCAATAAATAAACCACCAGCGCCAGCAACCAACATACCAATACGGTAGCCTGCAATATAAGTAGCCGAGAGCATTGACTGCATATCTTTATCGGCCGATTCAATACGATAGGCATCAATCACAATATCTTGTGTTGCTGATGAAAACCCTAACAACACTGCACCGTAAGCCATAATGGTTAAACTATCAACACTGGCTTTTGGATCAACCGATGACATTAGTAAAATCGCACCCATAATGGCTAACTGCGAAACTAGCATCCAAGCACGTCGGCGACCGAGTGTTTTAGTTAGAACCGGCAAGGGAAGTCGATCAACCAATGGCGCCCACACAAACTTAAATGAATAACCTAATGCTGCCCAAGAGAAGTAAGTAATGGTTGATTTGGCAACACCCGCTTCATTTAACCAAAGCCCTAGTGTTGAAAAAATAAGTAGAATTGGTACCCCGGCTGAAAAACCTAAAAACAACATGGTCATCACCCGAGGATGAATAAAAAGCCTTAAGTTTTCTAACATTGATTCCAAGGCATGCCGTCATGACGCCAGCCGTTGACATTACCACGCTGATCTTGTTCATCAAGATCGCCTTCAAAGCCACTCACTACATGAGACACATTGGTAAATCCATTATCAATTAAGCATCGACCTGCATCGTCAGAACGAAATCCACTACGGCAAATTAAAATAATTTCAGCACTCAGTGCACTCTCGCCAATAAAGCGTTTAATTGCAGCAATAAAGTCATCTGGATGCGGCTCCCAATCTGGCTCGTCTACCCAAGGCACAAAAATACAATCAAGTGGCCTGCCAACAAATTTATTTTCAGCTTCAGTACGCACATCAACTAAAACCGCCTCAGGGTTCGCCTGAAGGCGCTCATAAGCTTTTTTTGGTAAGTATTGTACTAGGCTACTCATGGCTCTTCATTATAACGACATCTTCGCCGGTGTGAACCTTGTCAAACAACTCAATCACATCATGGTTATGCATGCGAATACAGCCTTTGGATCCTGGCACACCCATTAGGGTTTCATCAGGTGAGCCATGAATATAAATGTAACGATCTTTAGTATTTTTATTGTGATTTTCAACACCCTCTAACCAGAGAATGCGTGTGAGTATCCAATCTCTATCAGGGTTTTGATCAAACAACGTTTTTGAGAAAACCTCACCCGTTGGCGCTCTAGCAACTAATACAGAGCCTACTTCAAGGTTTTCACCAATTTTTTCAGCAATTTTAAATTTTCCTAAAGGGGTGCAATAAGAACCCTCAACTTCGCCCACGCCATTTTTTGCACTGCTAATCGAATAGGTTTTATTTTGATATGCTAGCGTTTGATCAGCGATATTAATGGTAATCATTTAGTAAATAGAGCAATTGATTCAACATGTGCAGTTTGTGGAAACATATCCATCACGCCTGCAGTGTCTAGTTTATAACCTAATTCAATCAGTTTGGCGCTATCTCGCGCTAATGTTGCTGGGTTGCATGACACATATACCAATCTCTCAACGCCAAGTTTTGGTAATAGCTCTACAATCTCAATCGCACCCGAGCGTGCAGGATCAATCAAAGCTTTGTTGTAAGTTTTACCTCTAAACCAAGGTGCGCCTTCAACTTCTTTAAATAAATCAGCCATATAAAAGTCAGCATTGGTTATTTGATTTTTGTTGGCATTGTGTTTCGCCCTCTCTACCAAACCCAAATCTCCTTCCACACCAACCACATGCTTGGCATGACGCGCAATCGGCAAAGTGAAATTACCCAAACCACAAAATAAATCAATCACTTCATCTTTATCATTAAGATCCAACATATCAAGTGCCAGGTTAATCATTTTTCGATTTAGATTAAAATTAACTTGAGTGAAATCTGTTGGTAAAAATTCCATTTCAATATCATGATCAGGGTGTGTATAAGTCAGCTCAACTGCCTGATCCAATGGTTTGACCGTATCTTCACCGCCACTTTGAGTATAAAACGTAATATCTAACTCATTGGCGCAATCGAGTAATATTTGCTCGTCTTTAGCAGTGAGTGGTTCAAGGTGTCGTAAGATGAGTACAGTATTATTTTCAGCAACGGCGACTTCGAGTTGTGGCACCTGCGATTTGATTGAAAGCCTTTCTATTGCCTTAGCCAATACTTCAAGATTATCGCCCAAAGATGGATGCAATACCTCGCAACGACTCATGTTAGTAATAAAGCCAGATTTCTTTTCTCTAAAGCCGACTAATACTTTTTCTTTCTTGGCTACATAACGCACACCAAGCCTAGCCTTACGACGATAACCCCAGCTCTCAACCTGTAGTGGTGCTAGCCAGTGTTTAGGCTCAACTTTAGCTTGTCCTTTAAATGCATCTTTAAGCCATTTGCCTTTAGCATCAATTTGATCTTCACTAGACAGGTGCTGAAATGAGCAACCACCGCAAACACCAAACACTTCACACTTGGGTGTGATGCGATTATCGGCTGGCTTTAATACTTCTTTTACATCAGCCTCTTCAAACTTAGCACGTGAAAAAGTGCGATCCGCAATCACCCTCTCACCTGGCAAGGCACCGCTAACAAAAATCACTTTTTCTTCTAAATGCGCAATACCTCTGCCCTCATGCGAGAGTGATTCTATTTCTAATTCGTAGGTTTTGGCTTTTGGTTTTCTTCTTCTACCCATTTAACAATTCAATCCAATGTTTGACGGGTATTTTAGTGTCTTTTTGCAAGTGCATTAAACAACCGATATTCGCAGTGACAATTATTTGTGGATTAGATGCTTGCAAATTCTGTAATTTATTAATCTTTAGTTCTTGTGAAAGCTTTGGCTGGAAGATTGAATACGTGCCTGCCGAGCCACAACAAAGATGCGAATCTTTTACTGGCGCTGGTGTATAGCCCAGTTGCTGCAAGATAGAATTAACCAAACCGGCTAGCTTTTGCCCATGTTGCAAGGTGCAAGGCTCATGATAAGAAATATTGGCTTTTTCTAAGTTGAGCTGACTCAAATCTTTATCGAATAAAAACTCAGCAATATCTTGGGTTTTATCGCAGACTTGTTTTGCTTTTTGATAATACGGATCTAATTCATCAAATAAAGATGGGTAATCTTTCACCATGAGCCCACAGCCACTCGCACTAGAGATAATCGTATCTACGTCAAATTTAAGCCAGCTATCAATATTAGTTTTAACTTTAACAAGGGCATCTTCGGTTGCGCTCAAATGCTGATCCACTGCGCCACAACATTGTTTTTGTGGGGTTTCAATCGCATCATAACCGAGCTTGGCACAAATGTTTTTAATACTGTGATTGATGTTTGGCGCAAGTACCGGCTGCACACAGCCACCCAATAGTAATACTTTTTTACTACCCACACTTGGGGTAACAACTTCACCTTGTTTACTTGAGTGTTTTGCAACAAATCCAATCGGATTAAACAAGAGCGGCGTGGTGAGTAGCTTACGTACAGAATAGCGCATTACCTTTTGCCAGATTGGGCGTTTTTGCTCAACAAACTCACGACCAATATCCAGTAGCCGCCCATACTCTACACCTGATGGACAAGTCGTTTCACAAGATCGGCAGGTTAAACAGCGATCAAGATGCTTGATACTCTGATCAGAAAACTGATTATCTTCAAGTGAGGATTTAATGAGATAAATACGCCCACGAGGTGAATCTAATTCATCGCCTAAGAGTTGATAAGTTGGGCAAGTGGCCAAGCAAAAACCACAATGCACACATTTGCGAATAATGTCATTGGCTTTTTGATTTTGAATATGGCTAGTTTGCATCAGTTGAATTTGTTGTGTGGATCAAAAACTGACTTTAATTTTTGCTCAATCTCATCTCGCAATACTGAGGCATTGTCTGACTTGATAGGTGCGTTTAATTCGCCAACATAAGTACTTGGCAACACTTTGAAACTGATTTGTGTGACCATAGCCAACTTACCCTTAGAGCCAACTAGTAAACGTGCCACATCGTAACCAGCAACGTTTTTCATTACCTGACCACCAAAGTTTAACAGCTCGCCAGTGCCATCAATAACTTGCACGCCTAAAACACTGTCAGAGATATCTTGCCCACCATTCGCATACACAGCGCCAATAGTAGCGCTGTCATCCTTAGTATAAAAAGCCAAGGATTGTTTATTTTTCTTCAGCTGTTTTTTAATCTCAACAATACTAGTGCCTGCCTTAACCGTCATCACTAATTCTTCTGGGTAATATTCCACCACGCCAACATAATTCAACAGCTCGCCATTAATATGCAAACCATCTGATGCTTGAACTAATGTTTGTAGTTGTTTAATCCTATCTGTCATCAGAATCGCTCCAATTCTGGATGCGGCAACTCACCATGATGCACATGCATTGCACCCAACTCAGCACAGCGGTGTAGCTCTGGTACAGCCTTGCCAGGGTTAAGCAATGAATCTGGATCAAAAGCTTGCTTGATTTTATGAAAAATTTCTAACTCTTTTGAGTTAAATTGATGACACATAGCGTTGAGTTTTTCAACGCCAACACCATGCTCACCAGTAATGGATCCACCCATATCCACACTAAGTTTTAAGATATCGGTACCAAATTCTTCGGTTCTTTCTAGCTCACCGTCAATGTTGGCATCATACAAAATCAACGGGTGCAAGTTACCATCTCCCGCATGGAAAACATTCGCCACTCTAAGTTGGTATTTTTGAGAGAGTTTATTAATTTTTTCAAGCATATCCGCTAAGTGGCGACGTGGAATGGTGACATCCATGCAGTAATAATCAGGCGATAGGCGACCGACTGCTGGAAATGCTGACTTTCGCCCTTTCCATAAATTTAGGCGCTCTTCTTCACTCTCAGACACTTTTAAAGTGGATGCACCAGCAAGCACCTTCAGCACACTGTCTAATTCTGTTTGTACTTGGTCTTGGGTGCCGTCTAATTCACACAACAGTAATGCTTGAGCATCAAGTGGATAGCCCACGCCTGCAAAACCTTCAGCGGCTTCAATGGCGAATTTATCCATCATCTCTAACCCAGCTGGAACAATGCCGGCCTTGATAATATCGGCCACAGCATTGGCACAATCACGCACTGAATCATAGGCTGCCATCACCACTCTGGCGAGTTGTGGTGTTGGGGTAAGCTTTACCGTGATTTCAATCATAATCCCCAACAAGCCCTCAGAACCATTCATTAGTGCCAACAAACCCATACCATCATCTTGACGACTTAAAGTTAGCTCTTCACCGTCCATGGTAAGCATGGTCAAAGATTCAATATTATGTACAGTAAGTCCGTATTTAAGGCAATGCACACCACCCGAATTCTCAGCGACGTTACCACCAATTGTGCAAGCAATTTGTGATGATGGATCTGGTGCATAATACAAACCATACTGTGCAACTGCCTCACTAATGGCAATATTTCTAACCCCTGGCTCCACAATAGCTAACTGATTTTCTACATCAATTGATTTGACTTG
>CAZKWW010000056.1:4131-6524 GCA_964556635.1 uncultured Candidatus Ruthturnera sp. | reverse complement strand
GAATGATTTGAATAAAAGGCTCGAATTGGTAGTGATACATAAATGTTGATAGCGATTCGCAAGCCTCAACAACACTCTGCCCATGTAAGTCTAAAACAGGCATTGCATCAAGATTGCCTTGTTTCATTTTTTTAATGACTTTGGTTGAGACGCCGCTTTTTGAATAACTAACGACTTCAGACCCTTCAAGATTGGCATCAACGATATAACTATAGGCAGTGAACGCTGGTTTTTTTAAGGCATTATTTTTACGAGCGCCATCTTTATCAATCGGCGCATGAGTGTCAACGGTTGATCTAAATAGTTGTTTGTCTTCGTCGTTAATTGGTTTCATACCAGCATAAAAAAAGCCCTCAAAAGAGGGCTTCATTATAGCAATGTAAACGTTTTAGTTTATAGTGCTTTAATCTGTGCGTTAAGGCGAGATTTCTTTCTAGCTGCTTGATTTTTATTCATTAAGCCCTTACTAACCGCTTGGTCAAGCATTTTTTGCATTGCACCAAAACCACCTTGAGCTTCTTTTTTGTTACCAGCTTCTAATGCGTAAGTTACTTTTTTGATGAACGTGCGAACTGTGGCACGAATTTGTGAATTATGTTTGTTGCGTTTAACTGCTTGTCTTGCGCGTTTTTTAGAGCCTGCTGAATTAGCCATCGTATTTAAAAAATTTGAAATTAGTAAAACGCGTAATTATAAAGTCTTAAGCATTAAAAGTCCATAGTGTTTACTAATTTAAGTGTCTTTTTCTTATTTAGTAATAATTGCCAAGTTCGACCACCTTGTGACTTCCATAAAGAAACCGCTCGAATCCCTGCTAGCAGTAGCGCTCTAATATGATTAGCAGTGTGCTGATTAGACAAATAAATTTGCTCACCACTCACCATAATTCTTGGATTAAGCTCACCTAAAGTTGTTTTGTAAAGC
This sequence comes from uncultured Candidatus Ruthturnera sp., assembly GCA_964556635.1. Lineage (GTDB taxonomy): Bacteria > Pseudomonadota > Gammaproteobacteria > PS1 > Pseudothioglobaceae > Thioglobus_C. Next base: position 5,600 of record CAZKWW010000056.1, on the reverse strand, counting down.
TCAGCCAAGCGTGCTAATGAATTAGAATGAGAAATTTCAAAAAAATCTTGTTTTTTCATTAATTCAATTTCGCCAGATATTTGTGACAAAAGTGCTTTATTTTTCATTAATTTTTTTTCAAGATTGATTAGTGCTAATGAGTAGAAAACAATATTTTGCATGCTTTTGGTCTTTTTACCAAGCGCTTTAGTTAATGCTTTTAAGCCAATTGAGAGGTCTTTGGTTGAATCAAAGACCTCTTCAACATCGGTACTATTGGTGATAATACTTTTTAAACTGGCCTCATTGCTTTTTCCATCACAAGTGCCAGTTGAAGCAAGTTGATCAACCAAAGCGGTGGTTTGTAATAAGGAGGCAAGCGCTAGTGTTTGTTGTTTTAATTTACTCATTTCTATTCATTGTTTCTAGTTTCAATAATTCCGCCACCTAGACAAATATCATCATCATAAAAAACAATTGATTGTCCCGGTGTAATGGCACGCTGTGGCTGATCAAAAGTGACTTTTAGTTGCCCATTATCAGTTGAGCTAACAAGGCATTCCTGTGATTGTTGACGATACCGTATTTTAGCCGTACATGCCAACGGTAATATTGGGGGATTTGTAATCCAATGTGGATTTGATGCATTTAAATTGTTATGATATAACAAGCTATGATCACCTTGTACCACCACCAACTCATTACTATCAATACGCTTATCGGCGACAAACCAAGGCTCACCTGAAACACCAAAGCCACCGCCAATTTCTAAGCCTTTGCGCTGACCCATGGTATAGAAAGCCAGACCTTCATGGTGTTTGATAAATTGACCATCTTGATCAACAATATCGCCTTGTTGTTTGGGCAAGTAAGTTTGTAAAAACTGGGAAAAATTACGTTCACCAATAAAGCAAATGCCAGTTGAATCCTTTTTATCTGCGGTAATAAAACCGTTTTCTGTGGCAATTTCCCTTACCTTGGTTTTGCTAATATCACCCAGTGGAAACAAGCTTTGTGAGAGCTGGTGCTGATTAAGCAAATGTAGGAAGTAACTTTGATCTTTGTTATCATCCAACCCAGTTTTGAGTTGATAGCCATTTTCATCTTGGCTAATGCGAGCGTAATGTCCCGTGGCAATTTTGTCGGCACCAAGTGATAGGGCGTGCTCTAAAAAAACTTTAAATTTAATTTTCTGATTGCATAAAACGTCAGGATTTGGCGTGCGGCCTTTTTTGTGTTCTTGCAGGAAATGATCAAATACATCATCCCAGTAATCAGCTGAAAAATTAATGGTGTGAAGTTTAATACCTAGTTTGTCAGCAACTTTTTGCGCATCAGACAAATCTTGCTCTGCGGTGCAAACACCGTCAGTGTCGTCTTCTTCCCAGTTTTTCATAAACAGGGCTTCAACATCATAGCCTTGCTTTAAAAGCAGTAGGGCGGCAACAGAGGAATCAACACCACCTGAAAGTCCAACAATGATTTTACTT
>CAZKWW010000056.1:0-4121 GCA_964556635.1 uncultured Candidatus Ruthturnera sp. | reverse complement strand
CTATTAAATTTTTATATTTTTCTCTATGTGCTACAACAATGATTTTACTTTTTTGCTTAGTCATCAAATTGTTCGTAGGCTAGCACAATGCGCTGTACTAATTTGTGTCGAACAACGTCTTTTGATTCAAAATGGCAAAATGAAATTTGATCTTCATCGGTGAGTACTTTCATCGCATGAAGCAGCCCAGATTGGCTTGATCGTGCTAAGTCTATCTGAGTAATATCACCGGTAATCACCATTTTTGAGCCAAAGCCCATCCGTGTTAAAAACATCTTCATTTGTTCGATGGTGGTGTTCTGTGCCTCGTCTAGAATGATAAAAGATTCATTCAGTGTTCGGCCACGCATAAAAGCCAGTGGCGCCACTTCAATCACGTTTTTGTCTAATAGTTTGGTGACCTTATCAAAGCCAAGCATTTCGTATAGGGCATCATAAATAGGGCGCAAGTAAGGATCGACTTTTTCGGTTAAATCGCCAGGTAAAAATCCTAGCTTTTCACCAGCCTCAACCGCAGGGCGTACTAATACAATACGGCGTACATCAGAGCGCTCTAGCGCCTCAACAGCGCGTGCTACTGCCAGATAAGTTTTACCAGTACCAGCCGGGCCAATACCAAAAGTGCAGTCCTTATCATTGATGGCTTTAACATAGTGTTGTTGATTAGCACTACGTACGTGAATCATTTTACGTCGTGTTTTAATATTAAGTGTTTGACTTGGCAGGTCGTCTTGCGTGCGAGCTTTAATGCATATTTCTAAATCATGAAGACCGATGGTTTGTTTGTCTGATAGGATTAGTAAATCTTCTAATACTTGTGCAGCCAGTGGCGCACTGTCACCGGTAATGGTGAAGTCAGCTCCTTTGTTATTGATGACAACATCAAGACTCTTAGCAATCACCTCTAGGTGTTTGTCTAGCGAACCACAAATATTGGCCAGTTGCTCAGTATTGTTGATATCTAGCGTTAGTTGCATAGATGGTATTTTAACATTTAGCTTAGTCGTACAAAAAAGCATATATAATTCTTTTGCAAATTAATGACAATCAAAGGCAGTAAACACAAGTACACTTAATGATTAACAAAAACAGATTAAACACCATTCGCATAGTGATTTTAGTTATGCTATTTCAGTTGTTTTCCCCAACTGTTTTTGCTTTAAAAGCTGATCCAGAACAAGACGGATATTTTACCAAAATTTGTACTATAAAAGGGGTTAAGCAGGTTTTGGTTTATGCAGATAACAAGCAAGATAGTGCAAATATTGAAGCACTAAATTGCCCATATTGTTTATTGAATATTGCCACATTAGATACGATAGATTCAAATAAAAACTACGTTATTAATTTTGTTAATGATCGTTTATACGATTTATTGATTGTTCAAGATGATATTCAATCGAATATTTTATTCAAATCCTTTGCTATTCGTGCACCACCTTTTTTAAGTTGATATAAAACCAAACAATTTTTACCATCCTTTTTTCTTTATTGAGAATTGGGTGTTTGTAACAACTTATAAAAAAGGAAAGACAACCATGTTTAATAAAATAAAAATAATATTATTGGCGCTTGTTGCGCTATTAACAATGAACGCATCTCTTGCGATGGATCATCATAATCACTCTATGAGTCATAAATCAACAGATATCGTCATTCATGACCCGTGGGTTCGTTCAGCACCGCCTAATGCACCAATGTTAGGTGTTTTTATGCGTATTCAAAACAAGACCAATAACAAAGTGAAATTACTATCAGCACAGGCTAAAGGTTATCAAAGGGTTGAGTTACATAGGACAATTGATCATCACGGAGTTATGAAGATGATTAAACAAGATTATATGCCAATTGAGGCAAATTCTGAGTTGCAATTAAAACCTGGTAGTTGGCACATTATGTTGATTGGTCCAGACGCAGTCCCTAAAAATGATAGTAGCGTAATGATTAACTTGAAGTTTGATGACGGAACAACACAAATAATTCATGCTGTTGTGAGAAAAGGTAAAATGATAATGCATCACAACCATCATAAACACTAATGTCTAAAAGTACACTGTCAATCCTTGTTATCTTTCTTATTTCGATAGGATTGGCAGTGTTCTCTGTTAATACTGATGACTACCAGCCTTTAAAAAAACAACTTAAAGTTTCGCATATTCTGCATAATACGAATAAAAAACTGCCTGATTTTTCACTTATTGATCATAACAAACAAGTGTTTGATAATGCGCGTTTAAAAGGAAAGTGGACACTGTTAACCTTTATTTATACTCATTGTCCAGATGTATGCCCAACTGTTTTGATGGATATGTCAATGCTCAAATCTAGCCTTATTAAAAAAGATATTGAAGCAGAATTTGTTGTGATTACATTTGACCCTTTACGGGATACGCCAGAAGTTTTAAAAACTTACGTTACACACTTTGATAAAAACTTTTTAGGTGTATCTGGTGAGCAAAAGCAAATTGATCAATTGATAAAGCCATTCGGTACTTATTATGAGCGTTCAGTTGAAATTGATGGTAAGTCAGTCATTATCCCTAACGGCCAACCAATGCCAAAAGATACAACTGGCTATTCAATTAACCATACTGCTTGGTTATACTTGATCTCACCTGATGGTCAGATTTTTGCAGGATTTCCGACACCACATACACCGTCATCAATGGCCAAAGATATTGAGCTACTTGTAAAAAGCTATTGAATAATAAAACCTCTGTTTTTATTTTTGCCATATCAATTGCATTGATTGCATTTGGTTATTGGTATGAATATTCACAAGAGAGTAAAATTAGCCGCAGCATCACAGTTACTCATTGTCAGATTAATAAGTCAGAATGTGTGGTCGATATTGGAAAAAATAGAGTTTTAAAATTAAGCATTTCTCCCCTTGGCATTCCGCAAACTCAGCCACTTTTAATTGAGGTGTTTTTACAAGGTGTTGAGGCTGAAGAAGTGTCAGTTAATTTTGAAGGTGTTGAAATTAATCATCATTTATTGCCATACACACTGACAAAACAAAGTAAAAATCACTTTAAAGGTAAGGGCTTTATTTCATTGTGCTCACTTAGAAAAATGAATTGGCTTGCTAATATAATCGTTAATAGTGATGATGAGACGTTAAAGGTATCGTTTCCTTTTGAAACAGTTAAAAATTAGCCAGCCAATTCTCCAATTAAGGAATTGCCACGTGCGTTGGTAATTTTTACATTGACAATTTGCCCAATTAAGGCTTCATCGCCTTTGAAGTGGGTATTACGCATGTTTTCAGTTTTGCCAAATAGGTTGTCGTCTTTTCTGGCTTTATTTTCAACTAAAACTTTTTGCACACTACCAATCATGGCTTTTGAAATCACCTCAGTAGATTCATCAATAGTCTTTTGCACTAAAGCTAAGCGATCTTTCTTGATTTGCATATCCACATCATCGGGATAACTGGCTGCAGGCGTACCAGGGCGAGCTGAATAGATAAAACTAAAAGATTTGTCAAAGGCAATGTCGTTGATGAGTTTCATGGTGTTGTCAAAGTCTTGCCCAGTTTCTCCAGGAAAGCCGATAATAAAATCACTAGAGATAGAGATATCAGGGCGAATTTCACGTAATTTTCTAATTTTGGATTTGTACTCAAGCGCAGTATGGCCACGCTTCATTAAGGTTAATATTTTGTCTGATCCACTTTGAATCGGCAAGTGTAGATGAGAGACCAGTTCCGGCACTTCAGCGTAAGCTTGAATTAAACTATCGCTAAACTCTACTGGATGAGAAGTGGTGTAGCGAATACGATCAACACCGTCAATTTGTGCGACAATGTTAATCAGCAAGGCCAAGTCTGCAATTTCCTCATCATCCATTTTTCCTTGATAAGCATTGACATTTTGCCCCAAAAGATTTACCTCTCTAACGCCTTGATCAGCTAAGATTTTCACTTCGTTAATCACATCATTAAACGGACGTGAAACTTCCTCACCACGAGTATAAGGCACCACACAAAAAGTACAGTATTTAGAGCAGCCCTCCATAATAGAAACAAAGGCAGTTACAGCACTGGTTTCTGGCTCTGGTAGGTGGTCAAATTTCTCAATTTCTGGGAAAGAAATATCAATGCTCACATCTTTATCGCT
>CAZKWW010000055.1:0-6542 GCA_964556635.1 uncultured Candidatus Ruthturnera sp. | reverse complement strand
TGGCCAATAATGGACCGAAATCCGTCAGTGCGCCCACACCCATAAAGATAATCAATGGAAATGCACCGGATTCAATACCAATGACATAGAATACATGCAAAATACCACTGCCTTCTGCAATGCCAGCACCAGGAATGTTAGCTAAAATCGCACCAAAGCCAATCGGTAATAACAACAATGGCTCAAAGTTCTTAACAATGGCTAAGTACAAAAGTAACATACCAACCAACAGCATAAGACCTTGACCCCATGCCATTTGATGCAAACCTGTATTAATCCAAAGTGTGTTTAATTGTTCCATGTTAAATTATGCGAGTGTTAATAAAGTTTGGCCTACCGTTACCGCATCACCCTCTTTTGCGCTAATGTCGGTAACAATACCGCCTCGAGCCGCTCTGATCTCAGTTTCCATTTTCATGGCTTCTAAAATAACCAAAACATCACCTTCATTAACTTTTTGATTTGGTGTTACCATTACCTTCCAAATATTACCTGAAAGTGGCGCGCCAATCGCTTCGCCACCACTGGCTGGCGCATCAGTAACAATTTCTTTTTCAGCAGGTGTTGGCGCTGATGTTGGTGCTGGCGCATCTGAGGCTGCTTTCATTGAAGTAACGTCGCCACCAGCTGATACTTCAACAGTGTAAGAGGCGCCTTTAAATGAAACCGTGTAAGTGCCTTCTTCACTGTCTGGTTTTGCACAGTTGTCACTTGACTGTGGCACTGGTTCAAAAAAGTCAGGATTGTTTCTATTTTCTAAAAACGAAATACCTACTTGCGGGAACAATGCATAAGTCAGTAAATCATCAACTTTATTGTCAGCCAGAGTAATGCCTTTATCTGCCACGATTTTGTCAAATTCTTGTTCAAGAATATGCATCTCTGGTGCAATGTTGTCGGCTGGGCGACAAGTAATAGGCTCGCTGCCTTCTAACACTTTAGCTTGTAAAGCTTGATCAACAGGTGCCGGCGCTGCACCGTATTCACCTTTTAAAATACCGGCTGACTCTTTAGTAATAGTCTTGTAACGCTCGCCTGTTAATACATTGAGTACTGATTGTGTACCAACAATTTGTGAAGTTGGTGTTACTAACGGGATATAACCTAAATCTTTACGTACACGAGGGATTTCAGCCAATACCTCATCCATTTTGTCTGTGGCATTTTGCTCGCGAAGCTGGTTTTCCATGTTTGTTAGCATGCCGCCCGGCACTTGCGAAAGCAAGATACGCGAATCCACGCCTTTAAGCGAGCCTTCAAATTGTGCGTATTTGCAACGAATTGGTCTAAAGTAAGCGTCAATTTCTTCAAGTTTTTCTAAATCTAAGCCTGTTTTTCTTGGACTATTTTCTAAAATAGACACAACAGAGTTAGTCGGCGAATGACCATAAGTCATGCTCATAGAGCCAATGGCTGTATCAACACGGTCAATACCAGCTTCAGCCGCCTTGATAATGCTTGCAGTAGAAAGGCCTGTGGTTGCATGCGCATGTAGTTGAATTGGGATATCAACCGCTGCTTTTAATTCTTTGACTAAATCATAAGCAACATAAGGTTGCAACAAACCTGCCATGTCTTTAATACAAAGCGAGTGCGCACCCATATCTTCGATCTCTTTAGCCATGTCGATCCAAGTTTGCATGGTGTGTACTGGGCTTACTGTGTAAGACAACGTGCCTTGTGCATGCTGACCTAACTTAATGGTTTGATCAGTCGCTGTTTTAAGATTACGCATGTCATTCATCGCATCAAAAATACGGAAAACATTGACACCATTGTCAACACAACGATCAACAAATTTACGCACCACATCGTCACTATAGTGGCGGTAGCCTAATAAGTTTTGCCCTCTAAGCAACATTTGCTGAGGCGTATTTGGCATGACGGCTTTAATCTCGCGAATTCTATCCCAAGGGTCTTCACCCAAATAACGAATACAAGAATCAAAAGTTGCACCACCCCATGATTCCATTGACCAATAACCAATCTTGTCTAATTTGTCTGCAATTGGCAGCATGTCATCGATACGCATACGAGTTGCAAATAATGACTGATGAGCATCTCTAAAGACTAGCTCAGTAATTTCAACAGGCTTGCCTTGTGCATTATTAGATTTTTTGGTGATATTTTTTAAAAACTTTAACATTATCTATGCCCCTCTGTGCATCTTGATGGCTTGTTCAATAACAAACTTAGTCTCTTCATCTAACTCGTCTTTTAAGCTTAAATTATCGTCATGATGGGTTTCATCATCTTGAGGCGACTGCTTATTCATTTTTTGGATAATAATTGACATGGTTTTAGTAACAAATACCAATAAAGTTAAAAACAAAAATACAAAGCCCATGCCAAATAGGGTTAGGTTTATTGCTTCTGCTATTAAGTCTGTTTGTTGTTCCATATTATTTCTTTATCTATTAATTTTGGTACCGATGGACGGGGTCGAACCGTCACTCCGCGAGGAACCGGATTTTGAATCCGGCGTGTCTACCAATTCCACCACATCGGCAATAATAAACCCTACTTATGCCTAAAAGTAATTCTACCCTTGGTTAAATCATACGGTGTCATTTCAACGGTGACCTTGTCACCAGGCAAAATACGTATATAGTGCTTGCGAATCTTCCCAGAAATATGGGCTAAAACACTATGGCCATTTTCTAATTCAACTGTAAATGTTGTATTGGGCAGCTTTTCTTTAACCACACCTTCTAGTTCAATATAATCACTTTTTGACATCGTATTGTCTTTATCTCAACTTAAGTAAATTGGATTATTTTACCCGATTACAAAGGACTTAGCATTAAAAGGGAAAAGCTCTACCATTATCGAAATAAGCTATAATTAGCGTATTTTGAACTAACGTTAGACGCTGATGAAAACAAGTTTTGAATTTTTCCCGCCAAGAACCGACAAAGGCAAACAAACTTTAGCGCAAGTTCGACAAGAATTAAGCAGCATTAATCCAGAATATTTTTCAGTAACATTTGGCGCCGGTGGCACAACACAAGAAGCCACACTTGAAACCGTATTAGATATTCAAGCTAATGACAGCGCTCCTGCAGCGCCACATTTGTCGTGCATTGGTTCTGAAAAAGCAAAAATTATCGAACTACTTGATCAGTATAAAGCCGCCAACATTAATCGACTGGTTGCACTACGAGGTGATATTCCATCTGGTGTACGTGATATTGGTGATTTTCATTATGCCAATGAATTGGTTGAATTTATTAAATCTGAATATAACGATCACTTTCATATTGAGGTAGCGGCTTACCCTGAAGCACACCCACAGGCTAAAAATATCCAAACTGACCTTCAGCACTTTGCTAATAAAATCAAAGCAGGGGCAGACAGTGCTATTACTCAGTACTTTTACAATGCCGATGCCTACTTTAGGTTTAAAGACGAAGTAGAAAAATTAGGTATTGATGCACCAATCACACCAGGCATTATGCCAATTACCAATTACACGCAGTTGGTTAGATTTTCTAATTTATGTGGTGCAGAAATCCCCAAATGGATTTTGGAAAGACTAAAGCTTTATGAAGGCGATCTAGAGTCTTTGACATTGTTTGGCACAGAGGTCGTGTCTAACTTATGCCAAACACTTAAAGACCAAGGTGTTGATAGCTTTCATTTTTATTCAATGAACCGGACTGAGCCGTCACTATCGATTGCTAAAAGCTTAATCTAGATTTAATGAGATTGGGTTTTAACCCAGCCTTGTAGTTTGTGCAATGCTTCCTTATCTTGAGAATGACAACAAGCTTCAAGCACTTCTAAACGCTCACTCAACTCTTCAAAAACCATTTCATAATGTTGATTTTTAATTTCTTCTTTATAAAGTCTAGACTTTAAGGCAGCAATGGTACTGATATAAGCTTTTTCATTTTCAGCATGTGCAGCATCAACCGAACCCGACTTATACAAGGCATCATTTTTAATTTGCTGCATTCTCTGAATGTGCTTATCTTGCTCAGAGTGCAAACTGGCATTTGGATACGCCAACCTTAAGCTATCCGTAGTGACATAGCCTTCATGTGTTTGTAACTTGCCGCTGTTGATTTGATCTTGAATATCAAAACGACTAATACCTAACATTCGCGCTGCTTTTGATACGCTTAACTTAACCATTTTCTCTCCCAAAAAAAATAAGTTATAGTTGACAAAATAACTGTGTTTTACACATTTGTCAAGTGTATTAGAATTTTATAAAATTGATTCTATTGCCTGAACAAGCCCCTCATCATTGGTTTGTGGCGCTACTTCAACCTGATTAAAACCAACCGATTGCGCATAAGTTTTAATTCTTTCACTCAATACAACTAACGGATATTGCTTGATAAGCTCAAGCGCATCAGCATCCATCTGTTCAACCATTGCCATCAAAGTGGATAGGTTTTCTACACTGGTAATGGTGATAACACCTTGATCACTTTTTAAAAACTGAGTCAACGACGCTTGGTGAAAAGACACAACCTTGCATTGAGTGCGCTCATATACTTCAATATACTCAACTGTGTTATTTTTGCCCAAACCCTCTTTTAAGGTTTCTCGACCACCCTTGCCTCGAAAGATTAAAATATCTTTGTCTGACAGTTCGTTCACCTCAGGCATTGCTAATAATGACTCACTAGAGGCTTTGGTTTGTGGAAAAGCATCCACTTTAAAACCATGGTCGTTTAACTTTTTTGCCGTTGCCGAGCCGACTGCAAAAATTTGATCATGACGATGATCTAAAGAGCTTAGTGCTTCCAAGCCATATTCCACTGCATTAGCACTAATAAAAATAACCGCATCGTAGCGCTCTTTTAAAGGCGCGCTTTTTAAGGCTTCAATTCTTAAAGTTGGGAATAAAAGTGGCTGATGGCCACGCTCATTTACCAATGTTTCTAATGGCTTAACTTGATTAAGCGGTCTTGTTAATAAAATATTCAAAATATTAAAACCCTAATAGTTCGGCAATGATGCGAATTTTGTTTAATGCTGCGCTTTCCGCAAACTTGCAAATCAATATGGTTTTGGTATTAATACTTGAGACCTCCTCAAGATAAGCACGCATCTGTTTTTCGTTCCAAACTTCTGATGAATACAAAATTGGGTATTGAGTAAAACTCAAATTTTGATCACTAACTTTGGCTTCTTTCAAACCAAGCTTGAGTGGTTTAGATGATTGAAAACAAAATCGATAATCTGATAACAATGCCATTACAGCTTCATTTGGTGTTTTATCAACTTCACAAAATAAAGTGAAGTATTGTTGGTAATCAACCACAGTACTTAATAATTGACTTAGTTTATTAGTATCAAGCAATTGAGATTCTTTGATTGATAATACCAACTCAAACTCTTCATCAGTCTCCTCCATGTCTTCAAAAATTTGATCAAGATCCTCGTCGGTATCAATTGGCAAAGATAGGGTTTTAAACATAGCGGAGTAGTAATCAAAACGCCAATCTGATGGCAAATCATCTGGGTAAAAATCATCTTGCAAGTCTAAGCCGCTACGGCCAATTAAAAATTCTGTTTCACTCATTAGCACTCAATCCATTTATAATAGGTGAAAAAATATTTAGTATACAAAACATGGCAGACATTCTACTACCAATTATTGCTTTATTATCAGGTTTTGCGCTTTTAATTTGGAGTGCAGACGAATTCACTGACAATGGCGCAAAAATTGCCAATATTTTTAAAGTATCACCACTCATTATTGGTTTGATTATTTTTGGCTTCGGCACCTCTGCGCCTGAAATGTTGGTTTCAGGGTTGGCCGCATGGGATGGCAATACAGGCTTAAGTATTGGTAACGCCATCGGCTCTAATATTTTCAATATCGCCTTAGTGCTGGGTGTTAGCGCTATTATTATGCCAATTGAAGTGAGTGGCAATATCCTCAAAAAAGAGTGGGTTTTCTTAATGGTTGCTACGCTTTGTGCAGGCCTACTATTAAGCGATGGACGCCTTGATTTTGTTGATGGACTCATTCTATCATCACTTTTAGTGTTATTTTTAGCTTACACATTAAAAGAGTCTAAAAATAAAAAAAATCATGAATTTGATGAGCTTAAACAGGTTGTCGAAAAAGACCAAACAGGGAAAATCTGGGGCATGCTACTCTTTAGCTTGGTGGTACTTATATCCAGTGCAAAACTGGTGGTTTGGGGTGGTGTTGAAATTGCAAAATTTTTTGAAGTCTCTGATTTAATCATTGGTTTAACTGTGGTGGCACTCGGCACTAGCCTGCCTGAACTGGCGGTTTCTATTAGCAGTGTGCTTAAAAAACAATTTGATATGGTGGTCGGTAATGTCATTGGCTCCAACCTTTTCAACACGATTGCTGTATTAGCTATCCCAGGTTTGATTCACCCTAGCACTGTACCAGAAGAAGTGATGAGTAGAGATTATCCAGTTATGTTCTTACTGACCGTACTATTGTTTATCGTTTCATATAAATTCAGAAAAGAACATATTATTAATCGCTTTGAAGGGGTTATCTTGGTCAGTGTCTTTGGCTTTTATCTATGGCAGCTATTTTG
>CAZKWW010000054.1:1157-6574 GCA_964556635.1 uncultured Candidatus Ruthturnera sp. | reverse complement strand
CATGGCCGGCTAATGAGGCATTGTTAGACATAATAGTATGGTCACCAACTTCACAATCGTGAGCAATATGCACATAAGCCATCAGCATGTTGTTAGAGCCAACACGAGTGAGTGATTTTTCTTTTTCTGTACCGCGATTAATGGTACAAAATTCACGAATTAAGTTGTCGTCACCAATAACCAGGTTGGACTCCTGACCCTCTTCGTAGGTAATATCTTGCGGATCGCCACCAATAGAGGCAAATGAATAAATATGGTTGTTTTTGCCGATTTTAGTCGGACCTTGTATCACAGCGTGAGATTCGACAATGGTGCCTGAGCCAATCTCAACATTCGCGCCAATCACGGCATAGGCGCATATTTCAGCATTTTTATGGATTTTTGCACTAGGGTCAATAACTGCACTAGGATCTATTGCCATAACATTCTCCTCAAGAATTTTTTTTATAAATTAATCAGCCGCTTTTTGTGTACACATAAGTTCAGCTGTTGTTACCACTTGGTCTTCAACCAAAGCCCTACATTTAAATTTCCACATGCCGCGTTTAACTGTCATCACTTCAACTTCTAAACGTAGTTGATCGCCAGGCTCTACCACACGCTTAAAACGCACTTTGTCTACACCGACCAGCATATAGATTTGCCCATCAATTGGCTTGCCAACTTCTGATTTAAATGCCAAGATGCCAGTCGCTTGCGCTAATGCTTCCACAATCATTACGCCAGGCATAATTGGCTGCGCAGGAAAGTGCCCAGTAAATTGCGGTTCGTTAAAAGTAACGTTTTTAATGGCAACCAGTGTTTTGCCAACTTCTAACTCTAAAACTCGGTCAATCAATAAGAAAGGGTAACGATGAGGTAGATAATTTTTAACGTCTTGAATATTCATTTCCATAATGATTAATCCTTTAAATTTTTTAATTTAATATTTAGATATTTGATAATTTTATCAAGTTTTACTAGCCATAAACCGACATTCTGCCACTGATTGTGGGGCATAAGCGGCATGATGCCTGTATACATACCAGGGGTTTTAATGTCTTTATCGATTGTGCTTTTTGCATTAACAATGACATCATCACAAATATTTAAATGCCCAACAATACCAACCATGCCACCAATCATGCAACGTTTGCCAAGGGCTGTACTACCGGCAATACCTGTATTGGCAGCAACTGCTGTGTCTTGGCCGATAATCACATTATGCGCAATATGGATTAAATTATCGAGTCTTACGCCATCGTGTATTTGAGTATCTTCTAACGTACCTCTGTCGATTGTAGTGTTAGCACCAATGGTTACATTATCACCAATAACCACATTGCCTAGATGTGCAATGCTGTGCCACTGATTTTGATTATCTCTGGCATTACCAAACCCTTCAGAGCCGATCACAGCACCCGGGGAAATAACAACATTATCACCGATTGAACAGCCTTGTAAAATCGTAACATTGGGGTGTAGATAAGCATTATCACCAATGGTGACGTTGTCTTCAATAACTGTATTTGAACCAATAGTCGCATTAAGACCAATAACAACCTCTTTACCAATTGTGCAGTTTTGTGCAATTTTTGCTTGATTGGTTTTTGCACTAGGGTGAATACCGTCAACAAGAGAAGTTTCTTTTTTAAAATAATGAGTAATTTTGGCAAATGCTAAGTAAACGTCATCAACCACTAAAGCGTTAGTAGGGCAGTCTTTTACTAAATCATGACTAAGAATAACCACACCTGCTTGTGTAGATACAAGATCTGATTTGTATTTTTGACTCACCACATAAGTCAATTGATCGCCATTTGCCGAAGCCGGGGAAGCGATGCCACTAATTTTCATGGTCTCATCGCCAATTAAATCAGCATTAATAATTTTGGCAATTTCTCCAAGTGTGTGCATTATTTAAAGCGCTGTCTAATTTTTTGACTAATGATTGGTGTGATATTTACTTTTTTGCTTGCAAAAGCTACTTCCTGATATAAGATTAAATCAAATTTTTCTTCTTCAGCAACTTCTTTAATAACAGTATTGATTAAGTCTTGTATTTTGCCTAATTCTAGTTCGTTTTTAAGCTTTAGTTGTTTTTTTAGAGTGCGAGCTTGTTGTTTAAGTTGACGCTCTAGATTGGCTATTTTTTGAATCTCAGACTTTCGTTCAGATTGTGATAGTGCTTTACTGTTTTTGTTAAAAGTGTCTGCCAATGATTGTATTTCTTGACTAAGCAGTAGAAGTTGCTCTTCTTGAGGCTGAAATTCTTTAATCACAGTTTGGTTGGCTTGAATAAACTGTGGTGAACTACTGACCACATGATCAATATTAATGTAGCCAATTTTTAAAGATTCTGCATGCAAAGCAGTACTCAGCATTAGCAGCAAAACAGCAGCAATTCTCATCATTCTCTACGTGTTAGAAGCTGGTGCCAAGAGTAAACTCAACCGTTTTTGTTTTATCTGCTGATTTCTTAACCAAAGGCGTTGCTGCGTAAATACCCAGTGGTCCAACTGGGGTTAACCAAGAAAATGCCACACCAGTAGACATTCGTATATTATCTACACTGAAACTCGATGCTTTTTCCTCTACCGAACCTGCATCGATGAAAGCACTCATGCGCATATTTTTACTGTCATTGATAAATTTCATTGGTGAAATAACAGAAGTACCTGCTAATAGTGATAACTCACCACCTTTGGCTTTACCGTCATTATAAGTTGCACCAAGTGAGTTAAAGTCAAATCCACGTACTGAGGATGAACCACCGCCATAGTAACGTTTAAAGAAAGGTAGTTCCTTGCCACCATAGCCTTGCGCCAAACCTAAACTACCATTGACTTTCCAAGTTAGGTCATTACCCATTGGGTGATAGCTTTTATGTGAGGCATCTAGCTTATAGTAGCGAAAATCTGCAATTGGCAGCGTCAAGTCTAAACTCAAGTTATTTTTTTGCCCTTCAGTTGGGTAGTTAAAGTTGTTTAATGTGTTATTAGACCAGTGAACATTGGTTTTAACTTCAGTTTTGTCGCCACTAGCACATTGTGTCGCCTCATGGTTCGCATCTGCAAAAGTTGTGCCACAAGTAATCGTTCGACTTGAAGCTCTAATATCAGCACCAATTCGTGTACTTTCTGTCACTGGAATACCATAACCTAAGCTAAAGCCACTTTCGTCAATCTTGTAAGAAGAAACGTCAAGATTTGCACCATCAATTGATTTGGTAAAGATACCGTAACTGATTGAGTGTTTGTCTTCAGTAAAGTAAGGGTCAGAGAAATAAAAACTCATTTCTTGTACCGCTTCAGAATTTGACAACGCGGCGTTTAATGTATTACCCGTACCTAAGAAGTTGTTTTCTTTGATACCCATATTAAAAGCTGCACCTGAGCTATTAGAGTGTGACAAACCAATAGAGAAAGTTCCAGTTTTGGTTTCCTCTACGCTAAAGTGTAGATTGATTTTGTCATCAAATTCTTTAAGTCTTGAAACTTCCATTTGCACATCAGAGAAAAAACCTAAGCGTCTAATCTTTTTCACAGACTCATCTAACTCAGTGTTTGAGTATAAACCACCTTCAGCAATGCCAATTTCACGGCGAATAACTTCATCTTGTGTGCGTGTGTTACCAACAATGGTGATACGGTTAATATAAACCTTCTTGTTTAAAGAAATGTTGATGTCTAAATCAATGGTATGTGTTTTAACGTTTTCTTTAGTAATTGGGTCAACTTTAGCAAAAGCATAACCCTGATCTGCAAATAAATCAGTAACAGACTGAATGCTTTCAATGACTTTTTTACGTTTGAATACATCGCCTTTGGTAATGGTGATTAAATTGTTAAGATCATTAGTTGATTGATTAAGTAAATCACCACTAAATTGAATATTGCCAACCTTATACTCTGCACCTTCGTTAACTTGGATGTCGACACTGATGTTTTGCTTATCTTCAGACAAGTCTGTTTTAACTTGAACAACCTTAAAATCAAGGTAGCCTGAATTAACATAAAGTGATTTCACCGCTTCAACGCCAGCATCGAGCGCTACTTTAGAGTAATGATCTTTCTCAGTAAAGTAATTTAATGGGAAAAAGTCTGCCTCACCAATCTCAAACAAATCTAACAAGTCATCCTCGTCATGAACTTGGTTGCCGCTAATTTTCATACTGCTAATACGAGCCACTTCACCTTCGTTGATGTCTAATTCAACGCCGACACGGTTTTGTGCATCAATTTCAATGGTTTTGGTGATTTTAATACCATAGTAACCTTTAGAAATATAAGAGGCTTCTAGTTGAGAGATAAGCTTGTCTAGTTGTCTTTTGTTAAAAATCTTGCCTTGGGATAAATCCATGCTTTTTAATACTTGTTTGATAGATTCTTCCTCAATAACCTTATCTGAGTAATTTAACAGCTCAACATATTTAATATGTGGGTTTTCTTGAAGCTTAATTTTTAGTACTTGTTCAGATTCTGACACTTCAATATCTTTAAAAAACTGCGTTTTATAAAGAGCGCGAATGATTTGTGTGGAAGTTTTTTTGTTGTAATCATCACCTACTTCAACAGGGAGGTAGCTTAAAACTGTACCTCTAGAAATAGCGTTAAGACCAAGTATTTCAATGCTTTTGATAGAATCTGCTTGTACAATAGAGGTTGTTGACAAAGCTAGAATTAAAGAAATTTTAATAAGAATTTTTTTCATATTTTTAAACTTATGATAACAATCGTAAAAAATCATTATACATCGCTATGAAGGTAAGTGACAAGATAACAAACAAGCCGATTTTTAATGCATTTTGTTGTACAGCTTGACTCACGGGTGAGCCTTTTAAAACTTCAATTAAATAAAACAACAAATGCCCACCGTCAAGCAGTGGAATAGGGAGTAGATTAAGTAAACCCAAGCTGATACTAATCAAGGCTAAAAATGATAAAAATGAAATCAATCCGGTGCTCGCCGTTTTGCCTGCATAATCTGCAATACTAACGGGGCCACTAATTTGCTTGATAGAGGCTTCACCTAAAATCATCTTTTGAATCATTTTTAAGTTCAAAATAGTCAGCTGATAAGTCTTAACATTGGCAGATAAAAATGCATCGATAGGCTGTTTTTTAACCAAAACACGCCAGTCGTCCAAATAACCTTCTGGCGCCATGACACTCACGCCTATCTTGGGCGCGCCATTTTCATTTTTTGGTATAAGTGAGCGTGTGATAATTTGCCCATCTCGAAGAATACTTAGCTGCATGGCTTGCCCAGTATTTTGTTTGATGATTGTTACAAAATCACGCCAAGTCTCAAGTGTTTTGTTGTTAACACTAAGTATTTGATCGCCTGTTTGAATACCAGCTAGCTTGGCCGGACTCTCGTCTATTACCTGATCAATAATTGGTTTAAGCTCTAATATTGGTAGAGAAAACTCAAAA
>CAZKWW010000054.1:0-1147 GCA_964556635.1 uncultured Candidatus Ruthturnera sp. | reverse complement strand
AATTGGTTTGAGCGTTGGCAGGGCAAATTCAAAACCTAAATACTGTTCAACACCTTGTTCTGGATTAGAGAGAAAGTCTTCTTTTAGGTTTAGTGTCAGTGTGTTTAAATCAGTATTTTTTGAGCGAATGTCAATTTGCATGGTTGGTGTTTGTGCTGCGCGAACAAAAGCAAAAGAAAATTCACTAATACTAGGCGTATCTTGCGCATTAATACTTAACAGCTGATCACCTGTTTTTAATCCAATTTGCTGGGCAACACTGTTATCTTTAACCACGCCAACCACAGGTTTGATACCGTGAGTACCCATGATAAAGATAGCGGTATAAATGATAATAGCTAATATAAAATTTGCCGCAGGCCCTGCTACAACGACCCCAATACGTTTATAAACAGATTGTGTATTAAAAGCCCTGTGTTTTTCGCTTGGATCAACCTTACCTTCGTTTTCATCTAACATTTTGACAAAACCACCCAAGGGTAGGGCGCACAAAGTGTACTCGGTTTCACCGATTTTCCATGATTTTAAAATTTTGCCAAAGCCGACTGAGAATCGCAGAACTTTGATGCCAAGTTTTTTAGCTACCCAAAAATGACCAAATTCATGCACTGTCACCAAAATGCCAATGGTCACAATAAAGGCGATTAGAGCATTTAAAAATGCCATCAAATTTAAATTTTAAAGCTCAGAATGCGTGTGTCCTGCTGCTTTTAGCTTGGCTAAATACTCAGGCCAAAGATCCTTGTCATTAGTGGCCAAATGATGAAGATGAGACCAAGAGTAAATACCACTATCATGTCCATCACTAAAGAACAAAACGACCGCATAATTACCAGTTGGCTCAATGCGTGTAATGGTGACATTTTCTTTATCAACCTGTAAGGTTTCTTGCCCAGGGCCATGGCCAACAACTTCCGCAGAAGGTGAATAAACCCTTAAATATTCAGCACTCAGCGGATAATCAACGCCATCAAAGGTAACGGTTAATAATGTTTTTTCTTTATTAAGAGTGATATTACTAGGTGTGATCATGACAAAATCCAAATTAAATGAGGTGTTAATTTTAGCAGATACTTTAATTTGTAAACACACAAGAAACTAACAGTTAAAATGTGCGTATGATTAATTTTACAAAAATGCACGGATT
>CAZKWW010000053.1:4259-6574 GCA_964556635.1 uncultured Candidatus Ruthturnera sp. | reverse complement strand
AAGTTTGGCTATTTTAATCGTTCACCGTCTAATAGTCAAATATAATGAGTTCATGATAAAGAATTTATCTTGGTTACTTTTAACCCCATTTTTGGCTTTTGCACTTAGTGTTCCAGAGTTGCAAGTCTCAGAGTCCTTGAGTGAAAAAAAACGAGGTAACGAATTTTTACAACTCATTTGGAATACAGATTCTGTGATTGCTGATGTAGAAATGACCGCCTACCTTCGTGAACTGGGTCATGAGTTGGGCGAGCACAGTGAAAACCCTAAAAAACATTTTGGCTTTTTATTATTAAACGATGACAGTATCAACGCTTTTGCTGGCCCATATGGTTATATTGGTGTGCATACAGGTATGTTGCTTAGCTCGGATTCGGAGTCAGAGTTAGCTGGCGTACTTTCACATGAAATATCGCATGTGACCCAAAACCATTTAAATCGATTTAGTAAAAAAACCGATAAGCAAACTTATTTAATGGTGGCTGGTATGTTGGCAGCAGCATTGGTTGACAACTCTGATGCCTCTCAGGCGATCGCCGCTTCAACTGTTGCAGGCACAGCGCAACAAAGTATTAATTTCACTCGAGAGCACGAATGGGAAGCTGATCGTATCGGCACGACTATGTTATCTAAGTCAGGTTTTGATCCACAAGGCATGGCACATTTTTTTGAAAAACTAAAAGACAATTCTGGTGCACAAGAGTTTTTACGCTCACATCCTTTGAGTATCAACCGTATTTCTGACAGCATGCAGCGAGCAGCACGTGCGTCAGGTAGCTATAGAAAAGATTCGTTTGAATATATAACAACTAAGGCTAAGTTGTATTTTCACAAGCATGGGCGCATCAAGCTTGAACAAGACAAAATCATTACGCATTATATGCAGGCTTATCAGGCATTCGAGCAACAAGAGTATGCGACTGCTAAGAGGTATGTGGACAAGTTATTGAAATTAAACCAGGATAAACCTAGTTATATTTTGGCAGGGCGTATCGCTTCTAAGCTAGGAGATATTGATCAAGCACAGCAGTATTTTGAGAAAAATAGTTTGATTAAAGATGATGAAGCAAGCTTGTATTATGCCGCCCAAGCTTATCTAGATAACCAGCAACCCCGCTTAGGTGTGTCAACTTTAAAACCTTTTTTACGAGTTAATAAAGGCAGCTATCAGTCGCATCAATTATTATCGAGTTTGTTTGTTGAGTTAGGTAATTTTGACCGATCGCATATTCAAAGTGCAAAAGCACTGATTGTACAAGGTAAGTTAGATAAAGCGATTGGGCATTATGAGCGCGCAAAGGCGCTTACTCATTCGCAAGATTTGTTTGACGTTATAAGTGTGAGAATTGACAACTTGCAGCAAACGCTAGATTTGTACAAAGAGCTTGATTAAGCGCCAACAACATCAACGCCAGTCGGTGTTCCTAGTAGTAATACATTGGCACCACGATTAGCAAACAAACCATTAGTAACGACACCAACAATACTGTCTAGCTCTGTTTCCATAGCTTTTGGATCGGTGATCTTTAAGCCTTCAACATCTAAAATTAGGTTGCCATTATCGGTGACAAAGTTTTCACGAACAAACGGTGTACCACCAATACGTCGAGTGATTTGATGTTTAACATAGTTTGCCGCCATTGGAATTACTTCGACTGGCAATGGAAAATCACCCATGACTTCAACTAATTTTGATTCATCGGCGATACAGACAAATTTATCAGCCACAGCCGCTACAATTTTCTCACGAGTAAGCGCACCACCACCACCTTTAATTAGATTTAGACCATCATCAGACTCGTCAGCACCGTCAATATAAACTGAAATTGCTTCGACTTCATTTAAATCAAATACTTTAATACCATGGCCCTCTAGGCGCTCAGCAGTTGCAACAGAACTGGCAACTGCGCCCTTTATGTCGTCTTTCATTGTGGCTAATGCATCAATAAAAAAATTTGCTGTTGATCCGGTGCCCACGCCTATAATAGTGTCTTTTACTACATATTTAAGCGCCTCTTGTGCGACCGCAAATTTCATTTCATCTTGAGTCATGTCTTTATCCTTAAATTCTAAATATCTTATCAATTATACATCATTATGAAAAAAATCATTCTCGCCAGTAACAACAAAGGCAAAATTAAAGAGTTTAATGCAATGTTAGATGGTCTGTATGAAGTGGTTTCTATGAGCGACATGCAGGTTGAGGAAGTACCAGAAACAGGCCTAACTTTTGTTGAAAATGCATTAATCAAAGCGCGCAATGCAAGTGCACAATCTGGCTTACCCGCGTTAGCAGATGACTCAGGCATTGTGGT
>CAZKWW010000053.1:0-4249 GCA_964556635.1 uncultured Candidatus Ruthturnera sp. | reverse complement strand
CGGCATTTATTCGGCGCGTTATGCGGGCAATCATGGTGATGATGAAGCCAATACGCAAAAGCTATTAGATGAAATGAAAGAGGTTGCCGATGGTAAGCGCAGTGCTAGATTTTGGTGCGCTATTGTGTTTGTTGAGCATGCTAATGATCCAACACCGATTGTTATTCAACGAGGTTGGGAAGGTGAAATCTTGCGTGAAAAAGTCGGTGAAAATGGCTTTGGTTATGACCCAATTTTTCACGTGCCAACACATGGTTGCGCATCAGCTGAGTTAGCACCAGAAGTTAAAAATACTATCTCGCATCGAGGTCAAGCACTTGACGGGCTATTGCAAGAATTAAAAAGTTAAATCATTGTTAGCGCTTCCACCTTTATCGTTGTATATTCATTATCCATGGTGCGTTAAAAAATGCCCACGAGGCAATTCCTCACGCCAAAGTACTGTAATAACATTTAGTGCTTTATTGATGTTTTTGATGGTTAAAGTTCGGGAGGTTTTGCCTCAGCAGGAAATATGAAAAATATGACACTACCGCCTCTGTCGTTATATATTCATTATCCATGGTGCGTTAAAAAATGCCCTTATTGCGACTTCAACTCTCATGAAGGCGAGAATAGCAGTGGTTATATTGAAGCCTTACTTAAGGATTTGGATGAAGATTTAAGCTACGTGCAAGGTCGCAATATTCATTCTATTTTTATCGGTGGTGGCACGCCAAGCCTCATGAGTGCAGAGGAATTAAGCGAGCTGTTTACTGGTTTAAAATCAAAACTAACGTTTGATCAAAATATTGAAATCACCCTAGAGACCAATCCCGGCACATTTGAGATTGAAAAATTTAAAGCTTTTAAAAGCATTGGTATTAACCGACTTTCAATCGGCGTGCAATCTTTCAATAATCAACATTTAAAATCCTTAGGCCGTATTCATAATGCACAAGAGGCAGGCAAGGCCTGCACCGAGGCGGCAAAGATTTTTGATAATTTTAATATCGATTTGATGTACGGTTTGCAAGGGCAAAGTATTGACGAATGTTTGGCTGATCTTAATCAGGCGATTAGTCTAAGTCCCCAGCATATTTCGTTTTATCAATTGACCATCGAGCCTAATACTTATTTTGCCAAGTTTCCACCAGCCTTGCCAATGGGCGATGATATTTGGGCAATGGGTGAGCAAGGTGTAGCACTATTAGAGCAACATGGTTTTGCACGTTATGAAGTATCAGCCTTTGGCAAACCATCCAAACATAATTTAAATTATTGGCAGTTTGGCGACTATATTGGCATTGGTGCTGGTGCTCACGGCAAGATCACCAACATTGATACTGGCAAGTTGTTACGCACGCGAAAACCAAAATCACCCAAAGATTATCTCAATAGCCCAATAGGCGTTGTTGAGCCAATAGAAAATTTATCATTTGAATTTATGCTTAATGCTTTAAGACTAAAACAAGGGTTTGATTTGGATTTGTTTGAACGCCGTACTGGCCAGTCTGTCAAAGCACTTGAGTCTCGTTTGCATCAAGTGCAAGATTTAGGTTTATTGGTTAAAGATGGTAAGCATATGATGCCAAGTGAAAAAGGCTATAATTTTTTAAACGAGTTAATCGAGAGGTTTTTATGAAAAAATTAGTATGGGTTTTGGCTGCCATTTTTTTGACCGGTTGTTTTGATGGTGTTGATTCGCAAGCAAAAGACAGTGCTCAGTTAGGAAAAACCACATTTGAGAAAAATTGTATTGGTTGTCATGGAAAAGCTGGACAAGGTTTAACCAAAGATTGGAAACAAAAACTTGCAAATGGTAAATTTCCAGCACCGCCGCTAAATGGCACAGCGCACACTTGGCACCATTCACCCAAGGCGTTATTAGCCACGATTAATAACGGTGGTGTTGCATTAGGTGGTTGGATGCCTGGGTTTAAAAATAAGCTGAGTGAAGAAGAAAAACAAGGTTTGTTGGATTATATTCATAGTTTGTGGCCTGCTGAATTACAGCAAAAATACGATAAAAGATTTAAATAGTTTTATATTGGTAAAATGGCGAATTAATCAATTTAAGGTTATTCAATTAAGATGACAAACCAAACAAATAATATTGCCAGTGTTTTAACCGAAGCACTGCCTTATATTCAAAAATTTCAAGGCAAAACCATCGTCATTAAATACGGTGGCAACGCCATGGTGGACGAAAAGCTAAAATCTAGCTTTGCGCGTGATATCGTGCTGATGAAATCTGTTGGCATGAACCCAATTGTGGTGCATGGCGGTGGCCCTCAAATTGGCAAAACTTTGGAAAAAATTGGCAAACAAAGTGAATTTGTTGGCGGTATGCGTGTCACTGATTCTGAAACCATGGATGTGGTTGAAATGGTATTAGGCGGTTTGGTTAATAAAGAAATTGTTAATCTGATCCACCAACACGGCGGCCATTCAATTGGACTAACGGGTAAAGATGGCAGTTTAATTTCTGCCAAAAAACTCAAGCATGTTGATCACCCAACGTCTGAAATTATTGATCTTGGCCATGTTGGTGAAGTTGAAACGATTGACACCTCGGTTATTGATTTATTACTTAAAGGTGACTTTATCCCAGTGATTGCGCCGATTGGCGTGGGAAAGGATGGTTTTTCTTATAATATCAATGCTGATTTGGTGGCCGGCTCTATTGCCGAAGCTTTAAATGCAGAAAAGTTAATTTTATTGACAAACACCAAAGGTTTACTAGACGCAAATGACGAGTTATTAACTGGCCTTGATGCTAAGACAGTGGACGGGCTGATTGACGATGGTACCATTCACGGTGGCATGCTGCCGAAGATTGGTTGTGCATTATCTGCGGTCAAGAGTGGTGTTAAATCCACCCATATTATTGATGGCCGTGTACCACACGCTGTACTTTTAGAGGTCTTTACTGATAGTGGTGTTGGTACTTTAATAACCTGTAATGAATAAAGCGAATCGCGATAGCATACAAGTTCTTGATTGCCAAATTTTGGCACATTATCAATTTGAGGGCGAGCAGCACATCCTAACGCTTGATTCACCAGAAATTGCCAAGGCAACCAGGCCTGGACAGTTTGTGCATATTACTGTTTCTGATGCACTAGCCATGCGCCGACCAATCTCTATTATGTCGGTTGATGTTGATAATGGCACGTTTGATTTGCTTTACAAAGTGGTGGGCGAAGGTACTAGGCAATTAGCTGAACGCAAAATTGGCGAAACACTAAGTGTTATCGGTCCGATTGGTAATGGCTTTAAAATGACAGATAAAAAACGTCCGCTTTTAATTGGCGGCGGCGTGGGTATGCCACCGATGATTTCTATTGCGCAAGCTATTAAAGACAGTGATTATAATCCTTTTGTCATTTTAGGTTCAGAAGTGCCATTTCCATTCGATAAAAAGTTAGCCGATGACGCGAAAGATTATGCTGGCGCAACACACACCATGCCACAATTGCAAGACTGGGGTGTTGATTGCCGCCTAGCCAGTTTGCAAAACTATGATGGGGTTTACCAAGGCTACGTCACAGATTTGGCCAGAGTTTATCTAGACGGCCTAAGTGCTGAAGAGTTATCACAAGTTGAAGTTTATTCTTGTGGTCCACACCCAATGCTAGAAGCAGTGGCGAGTTTAGCTAAAGAATACAACCTTCCTTGTCAAGTATCTCTTGAAGAGCATATGGCATGTGGTATTGGTGGTTGTGCAGGTTGTGTGGTTGAAGTGGCTACAGGCGATGGGCCCGCAATGAAACGTGTCTGTGTGGATGGGCCGGTTTTTAATGCTAGTTCTGTATTTTGATAAGAGATAATTTAGAAAAAGTCAGAAACAGAATCAAAACGCTTGATGTTAATAATCAAGTTACACTCATAGCCGTTAGCAAAACCAAACCTGCATCTGATCTGCAACAAGCCATTGACGCTGGGCAACGCCATTTTGGTGAAAATTATCTGCAAGAAGCTTTAGAAAAAATACAAGCCTTAAAAGGGCAAAATCTTGTTTGGCATTTTATCGGCCCAATCCAGTCCAACAAAACCAAGCAAATTGCGCAGAATTTTGACTGGGTGCATAGTGTGGATCGACTAAAAATCGCCAAAAGATTAAATGATCAGCGCCCAGAAGATATGGACAAGCTCAATGTGTTATTGCAAGTCAATATTGACAACGAATCCACTAAATCTGGTGTTCTGAAAGATGAAATTGAGGATTTAATCACTCATTTTGAAAATTTCCAAAATATTTCATTAC
>CAZKWW010000052.1:4688-6691 GCA_964556635.1 uncultured Candidatus Ruthturnera sp. | reverse complement strand
CACAAAGCAGGGGGATAAATCAGAACCGACAAGTGTAACAGGTGTATCAAATGATACAGTGTTACAAGAGGGGGCGCAGGATACGCTTCGGCAAAATTGCCTAAGCGTTAGCCAAAATCAAAGCGCAAAAAGGTATTGACCTTTAGGTATTCTCGCTCATATATTGTAAGGCTTGGTATAAATATTCCACTGGAACGATTTTTAGCCCTTTAGGCGCCTTTTTAGGTAGATTACCCTTTGGTATGATTGCCACCTTAAAACCATGTTTTTGCGCTTCTGACAGACGTTCGATTGCATTGTAAACTGGTCGCACCTCGCCAGTAAGGCCTACTTCGCCAAAAGCAATCCAGTCATTTGGAATCACTTTGTCTCTGAGGCTCGACATAATCGCGAGCATCACCACCAAATCAGAAGCAGTCTCGCCTACCTTAATACCGCCAACTACATTTACGAAAACATCTTGATCATGCGTAGCCACACCACCATGCTTATGCAATACGGCCAACTGTAAAGCTAGGCGATTTTGCTCTAAACCAACGCTGACTCGCTTAGGGTTGCCGCCCGCCTGATCAACCAAAGCCTGTACTTCTACCATGAGTGGACGAGTTGCTTCACGCGTAACCATTACCATTGAGCCTGGTGATGGCTTGGCTTGGTTAGACAAGAATATGGCTGATGGATTTTCCACTTGCTGTAAACCGGTTTCGCCCATAGCAAACACACTGATTTCATTGACTGCACCAAAACGATTTTTCACCGCACGGATAATACGGTAGCGACCGCCTGCATCACCTTCAAAATACAGTACCGCATCAACCATATGCTCAAGGATTCTTGGGCCGGCTAATGCACCACCCTTAGTCACATGACCAATCATTAATAAAATAGTATTAGTTTGCTTGGCAAATTGAGTTAACTGCGCGGCGCAATCACGCACTTGAGTGACTGAACCTGGTGCAGAAGTTGAACCATCGGTCACCATGGTTTGAATTGAATCAATCACAATAACTTTAGGCTGCACCTCTTTAGCCAGCTTAATGATTTTTTCTAAGTGGGTTTCACTCAGCAACAACACATCTTCTTTAATACCTAAACGAATCGCTCTATCGCTAATTTGCTCGGCTGACTCTTCGCCACTGATATATAACGTTGTGTTATCTTTATTGATAGCCGCCATGGCTTGTAAGATCAGAGTTGACTTGCCAATACCAGGGTCACCACCAATCAGCACCACTGAACCATCTACCAAACCACCGCCTAAAGTACGGTCAAGCTCGCTTAATCCAGTAGATAATCTGGCTCTATTTTCAGATTTAACATCTGATAAATTTTGGACTTTTGAAGGTGGAAGGTCTTTTAAACTTTCTGGCTTAGAAGATGTTGCTTGAGATAAAACCACTTCTTCCAAAGTGTTCCAGGCTTTACAGGTTAGGCATTGGCCTGCCCATTGCGATTGTGAAGCACCACATTCTCTACAGACAAATTCTACTTTTACCTTTGCCACTATTTCTTCATGAGCTTTTCAATCTCATCTTTAAAGGCTTCAATATCTTGAAATTGACGATAAACCGAAGCAAAGCGAATATAAGCCACCTCATCAAGTGCTTTAAGCTCTTCCATTACCCATTCGCCAATTTTATTCGATGGCACTTCTCGCTCAGACTGAGTCATTAACTTGCGCGAAATACGGGCAATGGCGGTTTCAATTTGTGAGGTTTTTACTGGGCGTTTTTCTAAAGCCTTTAACAAACCTGAGCGAAGTTTTTCTTCACTAAAAGATTCACGAGATTCATCACTTTTAATTAAACGAGGAAGGTTCAGGTCAACTGTTTCACGAGTTGAATAGCGCTCACCACAAGAGGTACACTCTCGACGACGACGCACTTGTGAGCCGTCATCAATTAAACGAGTGTCTAATACTTTGGTGTCGTCAGATTGACAAAATGGACAACGCATGATTAATTAACAATGGATAGTTGAAAATTGACAATTATTTGTAAACT
>CAZKWW010000052.1:0-4678 GCA_964556635.1 uncultured Candidatus Ruthturnera sp. | reverse complement strand
ATGTTTGGCGCACAAAGCAGCCACCTTGTCTTTTACTTCATCGATGATTGATTGGTTGTCTAAATCATCACAAATATCACACATCCAGGTAGCAAGATCGCGACACTCTTGTTCGCCAAAACCTCTTGTTGTAACTGCAGGCGTACCTACACGAATACCGCTAGTAATAAATGGAGACTGTGGATCATTTGGTACTGCATTCATGTTAACAGTAATATGTGCACTACCCAGTGCCGCATCAACCGCTTTACCTGTTAGGCCCTGTTCAATAAAACTCACTAAGAATAAATGATCATCCGTACCACCTGAAACCACATCAAATCCACGCTCAATAAACGTATTAGCCATGGCTTGTGCATTGATCTTAACTTGCTTTTGGTAGGCTTTATACTCATCACTCATTGCCTCTTTAAAACTAACCGCTTTAGCAGCGATAATATGCATCAACGGACCACCTTGAATGCCTGGGAAAATTGCAGAATTTAATTTCTTTTCAATTTCTTCATTGGCTTTTGCCAAGATCAAACCACCACGAGGGCCACGCAATGTTTTATGTGTTGTCGTTGTTGTTACATCAGCAATCTGTACTGGAGATGGGTATTCACCGGTTGCAATCAAACCAGCAACATGTGCCATGTCAACAAATAAATAAGCACCAACTTCGTCTGCAATATCTCTAAATCTTTGCCAATCTACAACTCTTGAATAGGCAGAAAAACCTGCAATAATCATTTTAGGTTTGTGCTCTTTTGCTAAGGCTTCAACTTGTGCATAATCAATCTCACCGGTTGACTCATCTAAACCATACTGAATAGCATTAAAATTCTTGCCAGAAAATGAAGGTGCTGCACCATGCGTTAAGTGGCCACCATGTGCAAGACTCATTCCAAGGATTGTATCGCCTGGCACCAACAATGCTTGAAATACAGCCGCATTTGCTTGTGATCCAGAATGTGGCTGAACATTAGCATAATCTGCGCCAAATAATGCTTTGGCACGATCAATGGCCAATTGCTCAACCACGTCCACATGCTCACAACCACCATAGTAACGCTTTTTAGGATAACCTTCAGCATACTTATTTGTTAATTGAGAACCTTGCGCCTCCATGACTGCTGGAGACGTGTAGTTTTCACTGGCAATCAGCTCAATATGCGCCTCTTGACGCGCTTCTTCTGCTTTAATGGCGTTGGCAATATCACTATCTACTTTAGTTAAGGTTTGGGTTTTGTCAAACATAATTTTCCTTGTTAAGATTAATAATCTAAATGATTTTAGGGGATAAAATAGCTCTAATTTTATATTATTTTTAAGGTTATTATGGGTCAGTTATGTGTACCACTTGCTAATGGTTTTGAAGAGGTTGAAGCAATCGCTATTATTGATATCTGTAGACGTGGCGGTATTGATGTAATTACAGCTGGGGTAGGGGATCAAACCATTATTGGAGCGCATGATATTCCTGTTATTACCGATTGTTTAATTGATGAAATCAACACTAACGATTTAGATATGATTGTCTTGCCTGGTGGCTGGGGCGGTACTGAGGCGCTAGCGAGTAATACAACGGTGCAATCTATCCTTAAACAAATGAAGCAAAGCGATAAACACATTGGTGCAATTTGTGCAGCGCCTTATGCACTTAATGCTGCCGGCGTTCTAAGTAAAAACTTCACCTGTTACCCATCAATTGAAAACAAAATTCACACCCAAGGCTATGATAAAAACACAGACACTGTGATTGACGGCAAAGTTATGACTTCACAAGGTGTTGGTACGGCCATCTGCTTCTCCCTAGAAATTGTAAAGAAATTAAAAGGTATTGATTCTTATAATAAGCTCAAAAATGAAATACTTGCAAAATGCTAGCTTATGAATATAGATATCAATCAACTGATAGCGATTATAAAAAATGTCGCCAAAAAAGAACTTTTACCTAGATTTGAAAACGTAATTAAAGAATACAAATCTGATGGCAGCATAATTACAGAGGCTGATACAGCATCACAAAACAGTATTCAAAATCAACTAAGCTCGCTTTATCCTGAGATTTCACTTCTTGGTGAAGAAATGAGCGAAAATGAACAGCTTGATGCGCTTAATAATAACAACGGTGTTTGGATTCTTGATCCTATCGATGGCACCAGTAATTTTTCACATGGATTGCCTTACTACTGTATATCATTAGCCTTAATTAAAGATGGCAAGGTGCAACTCGGCATTGTTTATGATCCTGAACGCGATGAGTGTTTTTATGCGCAAAAAAGTAAAGGTGCGTACTTAAACAGCAGGAAATTAAATTCACCTGACTACAATACAACCCTTGGTAAGGCTATAGTTGGTGTTGACTTTAAACGCTTGAGCACCGATATGGCAGCAAAAATTGCGAGTAACCCCCCTTATGCATCGCAACGTAGTTTAGGTTCTATTGCACTTGACTGGTGTTGGGTGGCAACTGGGCGTATACAAGCCTACCTTCATGGCAAACACAATATTTGGGATTATGCTGCTTGTTGGCTGATATTGGAAGAAGCGAATGGATCTTCACAAACTATGGACGGTAATCAAGTTTTTACCCCAACCATGGAATCTAAATTTGCTATGGCGGCAGTTTCTAAAGATTTATTAAATGAATGGTTCTCAGCTGTTAGTGATTAATGGTGATTAACATTCCGTAATACTTACAGCAAGACCACCAAGCGAAGTTTCCTTATACTTATGCGACATTTCCAAGCCGGTTTTCTTCATGGCCTCTATACAGCCATCTAACGGCATAAAATGATTACCATCACCTTGCATGGCTAATGAAGCTGCTGCATAAGCCTTAATCGCACCAAATCCATTGCGCTCTATACAAGGCACTTGCACCAAACCTTTAACAGGATCGCATGTCATTCCAAGATGATGCTCAAGTGCAATTTCTGCGGCGTTTTCAATTTGCTCAGGCGTGCCGCCTTTAGCTGAACACAGTCCTGCTGCAGCCATAGCAGCTGCTGATCCAACTTCTCCTTGACAACCAACCTCAGCGCCAGATATAGAGCTTTTATGCTTGATAAGCCCACCTATTGCACTAGCGGTAAGTAAAAATTCACGCACTTGATCTTGAGTAGCATTTTCATGTTTTACAAAATAGTAAATAACTGCTGGTATAACGCCTGCTGCGCCATTTGTTGGCGCTGTAACCACCATATTTCCAGCAGCATTTTCCTCATTTACTGCCATGGCATATACACACAGATAATCATTAATATTTGAATTGCTATTGGTATTTTGATACAAATCTTTTGCCCTACGATTGATTCCCAAACCGCCAGGCAATACCCCTTTGGTACTTAAACCGCTTTTTATACATTGTTGCATTGATTGCCAAATCTTATCAATTCCAATAAATAAAGACTTTTCATTTAGAAATTCAAGCTCATTAGTCTTTTTCATTTGTGCAATTGAAATACCGTTATCATTTGCCATTTGCAACATTTCACCTGCTGAAGAAAATGGATACTGACAAGATTCATAAGCATTCATCTTAAGCGGCGCTTGTAATTGCTTTATCTCTGCAATGGTATTGATAAAACCCCCACCAATTGAGAAGTATATTTCTGTAAATACAACTTTATTATTACTAACAAGCTCAAAAATCATACCGTTAGGATGCTCGACAAGAGGTTTGCCTTTATCAAAGACAATATCTTTATTGGGAT
Organism: uncultured Candidatus Ruthturnera sp.; assembly: GCA_964556635.1. Lineage (GTDB taxonomy): Bacteria > Pseudomonadota > Gammaproteobacteria > PS1 > Pseudothioglobaceae > Thioglobus_C. The sequence continues at coordinate 977 of CAZKWW010000052.1, read as the reverse complement.
TAAATAAAATTAATGTAGAATTGTTGATACTAATACTGTTACTTTTCCAAATTTTTTCAATCAAATTATTTATATCTATACTGATTAACTCATCAGGAAGGTATCCGTGCAGTCCTAACGCCACAGCTCTATCTGTTGCATGGCCTTTTCCGGTAAAAGACAACGAACCTTTTAATATACAACGAACACTACAATCTTCTTTAGAAGAGTTTATTAAATCTATTTTTTTAATTTTATTGATAAAATCATTTGCTGCTACCATTGGCCCAAGTGTGTGAGAACTTGACGGACCAATACCAACCTTAAATAATTCTAAAACACTAATAAACATAAAGATTACCGAGTAACTTTTAAACAGTTGTTTTTATTTTACGAGGCTTTTATTAAATATATATAGATTGATAATAGGTGTTTTTTTCAATCAGGTATTTCAATATCAAAGAAAAATTACATTTTTTTAAAAAAAATATTTAAAAATACTAGTAATCGCCCATTTTTAGGTAAAAAATGGCTAATTTATGCCTTTTTTTAAGTCAAAAACAGCACTTTTTAATAGATTTAACCAAAATTTTAGAAATTTTTAAAATCAAGCAGATAATTCTTTAGAAGTCTGTGCAAAAGCCTCAATAGCTTGATCCAAATCTTCTTTGGTGTGTGCGGCTGATATTTGCGTGCGAATTCTTGCCTTGCCCTTCGGTACTACAGGAAAGAAAAAACCAATTGCATAAATACCTTTCTCTAACAACTTTTTACTCATGGCTTGTGCAAGGTTGGCATCACCAAGCATTACCGGCACTATTGGATGATCACCATCATCAACCTCAAAACCAGCCTCTTGCATGCCTTTTCTAAAATAGTGAGTATTAGACTCTAATCTGTCACGCAACTCAGTAGAGTTACTCAACATATCTAGCACTTTGAGTGATGCTGCACAAATAGAAGGAGCTAAAGTATTTGAAAATAAATATGGACGCGAT
>CAZKWW010000051.1:4684-7045 GCA_964556635.1 uncultured Candidatus Ruthturnera sp. | reverse complement strand
GTATTTTTTTTCAATACCCTTTAAGCCAATCAAAGACAACAACTCTTTAACTCGCGCCTGTTGCTCACTTTTAGATTGAGCACTAATGCCAAAAGTAATATTTTTTTCAACAGTCATATGAGGGAATAACGCATAATCTTGGAAGACCATACCCACTTCTCTTGATTCTGGTGTCACTTGGTGCTTGCCATCAGTAGATAATTGATGACCATCTAACTCAACTCTGCCTTGATTGGCATTATCCAACCCTGCAATAAAACGAAGCGCCGAACTCTTACCACTACCACTATCACCTAACAAGGCAAATATATCACCTTGATCCAACTCTAAATTAAACCCATCTAGAACTTCGTTGTTTTGATAAGTAAGGGATAAATCGTTAACTGCTAACATTTAATAATGTAAATACTAATAAGAATGATTATCAGTATTATATAAGATTATTATAATAAATGTAAGTAATTAATAGGGGTTTACTATAAATACATATTGATAGCTATATGTCATAAAATAATGCTTAAAGACAAACTGATAGTACTCTTATAAAAATGAACAAACAAGATAGAACCAAAGTCAGTCAAAAAGTTACTATAGTTGGCGCTATTGTTGATTTTCTATTGGCTATTTTTAAAGTCGTAGTCGGCGTGATTGGTAACTCTGGCGCTTTGATTGCCGATGGTATTCACTCGTTCTCAGATCTTTTGTCTGATGGTGTGGTCTGGTATGCGGCTAAGCATTCTGCTGAGGAAGCTGATGAAGAGCACCCTTATGGCCATGAGCGATTTGAGACTGTTGCCACATTGGGTTTGGCGATTATCTTAGCGATTATTGGCACTGGTATTATCTTTGATGCGTTTGATCGCTTAAGTAATCCAAGTGAATTGTCTCACAACACCCTACTTTTAAGTGTGGCTGCCCTATCTATTTTCTCTAAAGAAGCTTTGTACTGGTACACACTCAAAGTAGCCAAAACTTACAAATCAGAAATGCTGAAAGCCAATGCTTGGCACCACCGATCTGATGCTTTGTCATCCATTGTGGTGTTTATTGGTATTTTGGGTAGTTTGAATGGTTATTTATACCTTGATGGCGCAGCAGCTGTTGTGGTTGGTCTAATGGTGATTTACATTGCTTGGGAGCTGGGCACTGGCGCCACTAAAGAGCTGGTAGATACTTCTATTGATGCACAACAAGTTGAGCAACTGCGTAATGCAATTGGCATGATTAGCGGTGTCAATAGTGTGCATTCATTACGCACTCGTAAAATTGGCCATATGATATCGGCTGATGTGCATGTGCAAGTAGACCCATTTTTAAGTGTGAGTGAGGGGCATATTATTAGTGTGAGTGTTGAACGTGTCGCCAAAGAATGCTTAGAAGATTTACATGATGTAACGGTACATATCGACCCTGAGGATGATGAAACTGCCGCACCTTGTGAAGACTTACCTGAGCGTGCAGAGGCGCTTGGTATTCTTAATAAAGCTTTATTTAACAACCAGTGCGATGGTGAAATAAAGCGCATCCAACTGCATTATCTTGATGGCAAAATCCATGTAGATTTCTTTTTGCCGCTTTCTTGTTTGTCATCTGATAAAAGCCAAGATGAAATTTTAGAAAAACTCACTGAAGTGGTTAGAGGGCTACCTGAGTTTGGTGATATTAAAGTTTACTTTGGTTAAAGCTTAAACTATAAACTGTGATATGCGTGACACATTGCACCTGCGAGTGCGTCTGCTGCGTCTTCTTGTGGGGCTTTGTTAAGCTTTAAAGACTCTTGTACCATATAAGACACTTGGTCTTTAGCGGCATGACCTTTACCCACTACCGCCTTTTTAATTTGATTAGGGCTGTATTCCACCATGGCGATGCCGTTCATACCAGCTGCTGAAATAATTGCGCCTCGCGCATGGCCGAGCTTAATTGCCGCATCAGGATTGGGCCGATCTGGACGCATAAAAGCGCGCTCAATCACCACAACATCAGGCTGATATTCTTTAATCAGTTGGTCGATTTCAATAAAGATGGTGGTAATGCGCTCAGTGAGTTCACCCTTGGTGCGAATACAACCACTGGACAAATAAGTGAATTTGAGTTTTTGTGCTTTTATTAAGCCAAAACCGGTGACTCTTGAGCCAGGATCAACCCCTAGGATTTTCATAATGTACTTAACAAAAAATAATTACAAAGAGTTTACTATAAAACATTTACAGCAGAGGTAAAACCTCCCGAACTTAAAGCCTAGAAAACTGTTATTAGATTTATATTAATACTTACAAATAACTGACGTGAGGAATTGCCTCTTACAAAACCGGTGACTCTTGAGCCAGAATCAACCCCTAGGATTTTCATAAAAATATT
>CAZKWW010000051.1:0-4584 GCA_964556635.1 uncultured Candidatus Ruthturnera sp. | reverse complement strand
CAAAACCGGTGACTCTTGAGCCAGAATCAACCCCTAGGATTTTCATAAAAATATTTTATCAGTTGCTTGGCTTTGTTTAATATATATCAGGATTATATGATATACTTTTATTTTTTCAAATTTAAAAGGGTAAGAAAATGGCAGTATTAGAACTAAACAAAGATAATTTTGATGAGACAATTCAGAACAATGACATTGTTATTCTAGATTTTTGGGCACCATGGTGTGGTCCTTGTAAACAGTTTGCACCCACTTATGAAGCCATGAGTGAAAAAATTGATGGCGTGACATTTGCAAAAGTTAATACTGAAGATGAGCAAGAATTAGCTGGTCATTTTCAAATTCGCTCTATTCCAACTTTGATGATTTTTAGAGAGCAGATTGCTATTTTTAATCAAGCGGGCGCTATGGCTGAAGCAGACCTTACGGCAATACTTGGTAAAGCAAAAGAGCTAGACATGGAGATGGTACGCAAGGAAATTTCAGAACAAGCAGATAAAGCTTAAATCAAATCTGAATAAAGTTTTTCACTAAACCCAACGCTTATATCATCCCCCGTTACTAAAACGGGACGTTTGATAAGCGTTGGGTTTTTTAACGTCAGCGCTAAAGTAATGTTTTGTTTTTCAGCATCGCTAAAGTTGCGATACGTGGTTGAGCGTTTGTTAATTAACTTATCCCAGCCTACAACATCCACAAAGCCTTGCAGCATGTACTCATCAATTGGGTTTTGACGAAAATCAATAAATTCAAAATCTATACCTTGCGCTTGTAAGAATTTTTGCGCTTTTTTAACGCTGTCGCAGTTTTTAATACCGAACATTTTGATCATAGCAGTCATTTCAAAAAATTATAGAATTCTAATATTTCTTTGCCTTCAGCATCCACAATAATGCGCAAGCCTTTGTCGGGGTAATACCAATACTCAACACTCTCTTCAAGTGGCTCAACACGTGCTGGTTTTTTAAACAAACCCAGTAATGTGTCCGGGGATAAATCAGCACTTGGAATAAAGGTTAGTGCGCTAATAGTTAAGCCAAACATTGAAGACTCGCCAGTTTGATTGAAGATGGTTTTTTTATTCCCCGTTGGCATGACTTCCGTTTCTTTAATGTGGCTGCGTAGATAATCAAATTGCTGGTTATTAAGCACTAAATTAAGAATAACCTTAGCAGAAATACCGCCAACTTTAGTACTTGAGAAAAACACTTCTAATGTTTGTTTTTGGTCTTTATCTTCAAACAAAGAGGCTTCAACCTCGCTACCAAATAAACGCATAGATTCAGCCAATGTGCTCTCACCCATAGTTAGATCAAAAACAACAGTTTTGCCTTGCTCATTAACATAGCTTTGCCAAGGAATGGCTTGGTTATCATGGATTTAGACATCACGAGTACTTAGGTAAAACACGCCATAGATCACAAATGCAAGCAATAAAATAACAAGGACTATTCTGCTTTCTTTCATCGGTCAAATGGAGGTTTATTGGCTTTGGATCTTAACCAATTGAGCGCTTTAAAGGTTGGCTCGTGGTTAATGAGTTTGAGCTCTAGCTTACGCTTGCCTGGAAACTCCATTAAAAACAAACCTAACAAAATAGAAATAATGCCTTGACCTGGGGTCACTAGCATAATAATACCGGCAACTAAGAGTACAAAGCCAATCAGTGTTCTGATAATGACAACTACTAAATGACCAAGGTGTTTGATTTCAACCTTGTGTTGGTTGGTATGAATAAAATATTCTTGAGGAATTTTTCCTAATAAAAATGGGGTCAATAAAAGACTAACAACAAAAACAATAAAAGAGACAACGCCTACCCAAATAAAATAATGCTGGTAATCTGCTGTGGCTTGAGTAATAAAATCTAGCATTCTAGCAAAAAGGTGACTGGGCCGTCATTGGTAAGTGAAACCTGCATATCGGCGCCAAAAATACCGGTGGCTACTGTGTCATGTGCTTTTTGCATTTGATGCACAAAATAGTCATACAGTGCTTCGGCTTCAACTGGTGATTTAGCAGTAGAAAACCCTGGACGAGTGCCTGACTTAGTATCAGCTGCTAACGTAAATTGAGAAACAAGTAACACACCGCCATTTTTATCAGTAACGGATTTGTTCATTTTCCCGTCATCATCATAAAATATACGATAAGACAACAAGCGCTTAATCATTTTGTCAGCCTCGGCAAGTTCATCGTATTTTTCAATACCAATAAACACTAACAATCCTTGTTCAATCTGGCCAGTTATTTGGCCATCTACCTCAACCTGAGCCTTGCTAACACGTTGAATTAAGGCTTTCATTACTAGAGACTGTTACGAGCTTAAATGTGACACATCTGCCACAGAAAGGAATAAAGATCTAATCCAATTAAGCAACGTTAGACGTGCTTGTTTTAATGAGGCATCATCCGCATTAACCATGACTTGATCAAAGAATGCATCAATAGTGTCTTTGAGACTAAGCAGCTCACTCATTGACTGAGTGTAATCACTACTACCATCAAGTTTGTTGGCAACTGTTTGTGTTGCTTCAAACAATGCTTTTTCTGCTGATTCTACCAATACACTGGTGTCAACTTCAACACCTAAATCTTGATGATCTTTAAGCATATTAGCAATACGCTTGTTGGCTTCAATTAAGCTTTCTGATGCACTGTTATTGGTGAATTCGTTAAGTGCGCCAACTCTCAAGTGAAAATCATAAGGCGACTCTGGACGTACTGCCAATACCGCTTCAAATGCTTTAGAGCTAACTTTTTGCTCTTTGTAGTAGGCACGCAAACGATCCATCATAAATTGATAAATAGCATCTGCGCTCGATCTATCTACTTCTGGGGCATGTAATTCAAGTGATTGTTTTATTAGTGCTTTAAGGTTAAGCACAAGCTTACCTTCCACCATGATTCTTAGTAAACCTAGTGCCATCCTTCTAAGCGCGTATGGATCTTTTGAGCCTGTTGGCCCTTGGCCAATGCCGTAAATACCAGTAATGGTGTCAAGCTTGTCGGCAATTGCGACAACCAAGCCTTCAGCTGTTGACGGCAAAGTATCACCAGCAAACCTTGGGTGGTAATGCTCACTAATGGCAGTTGCTACAGCAGCATCTTCGCCATCATTGTGCGCATAATAACCACCCATCACCCCTTGAAGATCGGCAAATTCACCAACCATATCAGTCACCAAATCAGTTTTAGCAAGTAGGCCCGCACGGGCACTGTGATCAGTATTAGCGCCAATAGTGTTGGCAATATAGGTTGATAAAGCCTCAATACGCTTAGCCTTATCGCCCATAGAGCCTAGAGACTTCATAAATAAAACGCTGTCTAATTTAGGTAGGCGTGAGGCTAAAGAATTTGCCTTGTCTTGTTCCCAGAAAAATTCTGAATCTGTTAAACGCGGCCTAATCACACGCTCGTTACCATCGATGATGACTGATAAGTCGCTAGACTCAATATTAGCAACTGAGATAAAGGCAGGTAATAATTTGCCGTTGTTATCCACCATATGGAAATACTTTTGGTGTGACTTCATGGCTGAAATAAGTGCTTCTTCTGGCACATCTAAAAACCGTGCATCAAAGCCACCTGAAAATGCTCTTGGATATTCAACCAAGGCACAAACCTCATCCAGTAAGGACTCGTCAATAACTGCATTTGACTGGCAATCAAGTGCGACTTGCATCACTTGCTCACGAATCATTTCCCTGCGCGCGTCAAAATCAACTTCAATTTGTGCTTTGTTTAATAAGGTTTGACGATAATCGCCCGCACTATCAATACTAAATGTTTGCTCACCAGTAAAACGCAAACCTCGTGTGGTGTTACCACTGCTTAAACCCATTACTGTTGCTTCCACCACATCACTGCCTAGCATCATGATTAACCAATGCGTTGGGCGCACAAAGTTAAAGTCTAAATCACCCCAACGCATGGCGCGGGTAATTGGTATTTTTTTGATGGCTGTGTCAACAATATCTTGCAATAAATCTTGTGTTTTAAGACCTTTTTGCTCTTTGGTAAAAAAGTAATAATCAGCCTTGCCAAAAGCTTTTTGTTCTAGATCGTCTTTACTGACACCGCATGATTTTGCAAAACCTTCCACTGCTTGATCAGGTGCACTCACTGATGGGCCTTTACGCTCAATGATTTGATCTTCTTGTTGTAATTGAAGCTCATTCACTAATACAGCTAAACGCCTTGGTGTGGCAAAAGACTCAACCTTAGTGAATGACAAATTAAGCTCAGACAATTGCGTGGTTACATTGTTTGTCAGTGCGCTAGATAGTTGTTTTAATAACTTAGGTGGCAGCTCTTCTGTGCCTAGCTCTAATAAAAAATCTTGTGTACTCATACTATTTGAAACCTTAATTTACCTTTGTTTAAATCAACCATCACTGAACGTGCGTAAAGCTTAGTCGGTACGACATCAAACTTTTTGTACACACCGGCAATAGACACCAATTGCGCATTAAAAGAATGAATAAAAATCGTGGCTTTTTCATCGCCAGAAATACCGGCAAAGACCTTACCTTGTACTTCTTTATAAGCAGATTTTGATAAAAGTTGCGGCTGTTCTTCAAA
>CAZKWW010000050.1:0-7062 GCA_964556635.1 uncultured Candidatus Ruthturnera sp. | reverse complement strand
GTCAATTTTAATGATTGGAGAAATTGGAGGTAATGCCGAAGAAGAGGCGGCTGAATATATCAAATCTCATGTTTCTAAACCGATCGTTTCGTACATTGCAGGCCTCACCGCACCTAAAGGCAAGCGTATGGGTCATGCCGGTGCGGTTATTAGTGGTGGTTCAGGCAAGGCTGAAGATAAAATTAAAGCACTTGAGAATGCCGGTGTGGCAGTAGCGCCGACACCTGCAACCATGGGCTCAACTTTATTGGAAATTTTAAAATGAAAAAACCCATTGTTGTCTTAGGTATTGGTGAATTAGGTAGTGTCTTTGCACGCGCTTTTTTAAAAAACAACTACCCGGTTTATCCGATTACCCGAGCAACCGATATTGATGAGTTAAAGGCCAATATCGATCCTGAACTAATCTTAGTTTGTACGGCTGAAGGCGACCTACAATCCGCACTAGCATCTATTCCTAACCAGTGGAAAGACCGTGTGGCAATGATGCAAAACGAACTTCTGCCTCGTGATTGGGAGCCTCATAACTTTACAAATCCTACTGTGATTTCAGTATGGTTTGAAAAGAAAAAAGGCATGGATTCCAAGGTGCTTATTTCATCTCCAGCTTATGGGCCTAAAGCGCAAATATTGGTTGACTCGTTAGCACTTATAGATATTCCAGCACACGCTGTTGCCAATGAAGATGAATTATTGTTTGAACTCGTACTAAAAAACCTCTACATATTAACCACCAATATTGCAGGTTTGTCTATCGAATCAGGCGCTAATGTTGATGATCTACGCAATAATCACTTGGAGCTGATGCGCGAAGTATCAGCCGATGTGTTAAAACTTCAAGCATCATTAACCGGAAAAAATTTCAATGAATCTGAGTTAGAAAAAGGCATGATAAAAGCCTTTGAAGGCGACCTAGAACACGGATGCATGGGTAGATCTGCACCTGCTAGACTTGATAGAGCACTAGAATTAGCAAATGAATTTGGTATTGAAGTGCCAACCTTGCAAAAGATTAAAGGCAGTCTCTAGCCATTCATCTTTGCATAGGTTTTCTCTATTTCTTGCTCTAATGCCAATAAAGAAAAACCTCTAACTTCTTCAATAAACTTTTGCCCCATAAAGAATACTTGAACCACTGGCAATGAAAATACACCGTGTTGTGCACAAATTTCTTGCATTTGTTCACAATCAATATACACCATTTCCAAGTCTGTAAATTTGGCTGAAAAATTATCAAAAATCTGGGGTTTAATGGTTTGACACACACCGCAATGCGCGCCGCCAAACAAAATTAATACTGCATCTTTTTCTCTTTTAAGACTGTCTAATTGATCTTGGCTTTCTAACTGATTCATAGTTGCTCTCCTAGTTGAGTAAAGAATACCTCAAAACTGGGCAGATCTAATTGTGATTCTCTTTGCTTCGCACCCCACATCGGCTCTGGGAAATGGCTGTCAGCCTCAAAGCGTGCCATAATATGCCAATGAACGTGCGGCAATAGGTTGCCAAATGATGCGATATTGATCTTATCTGCTTTAAAATAGTCCAACATTAATTTTTCAGCAATATCAATAATTCTAAAAATTTCAGTTTTTTCCTCTAGCGTGCATTCGCTAAATTCTTTGATTTCCCTCTGGGTAAATACCTTCACCCAAGGTATCTCACTCGGTTCAACTTCTACAAAAACCAGCTTGTTTTTAAAAATCATTATCTCTCCAATAACATAGCATCACCATAAGAAAAAAATCGGTACTTGCTTTTAATCGCATGCTGATAAATCTCCATCATTCGCTCTCGACCAATAAAAGCACTCACCAACATCAGTAGTGAAGATTTTGGCAGGTGAAAATTAGTGATTAGCATATCTACGATTTTAAACTCATATCCAGGGTAAATAAAAATATCGGTTTCTTCCTTGGTGGCTTTGAGTGTGCCACTTTTAGCAGCGGACTCTATTGATCGAACTGCTGTGGTGCCTACGGCTATGATGCGCCCGCCGTTTGCTTTAGTTTGGTTGATTTGATCTACGGTTGCTTGATTAATCTCAAAATATTCACTGTGCATTTTATGATCAGTAATCTCGTCAGCTTTAACTGGCTGAAAAGTACCTGCGCCCACATGCAAAGTAACAAAACAATGGTTAATGCCTTTTTCTTCTAAAGTTGATAACAACTCATCATCAAAATGTAGGCCTGCAGTGGGTGCAGCTACCGCACCTTCATGCCTGGCAAAAACCGTTTGATAACGCTCTAAATCAGCCTTGTCATCACTACGCTCGATATAAGGTGGCAAAGGCATATGACCAACATTGTCAAGCAAATCAAGCAACGAATCAGTCGTAAAATCTAGCGTATAAAAACCATTTTCTTTACTGATAACTTGTGCCTTATCACCATTTTCAAGCGTAATAAAGCTGTCAATTTTTGGCGCTCTAGAGGCTTTTACCATGGCCAATACTTGGCGATCATTAAGCAAGCGCTCAATCATAATCTCCACCTTTCCGCCTGAGACTTTATGACCAAACAAACGTGCTGGAATAACCCGGGTATTATTCATCACTAGCAAATCACCAGGTTTGATAAATGACGCTATATTATGGAAAAATGAATCGATAATAGTCGATTTAGGCACTAAAAGACGTGAATCTGTTCTATTTTCTGGTGGGTTCTGAGCAATCAGTGACTTCGGTAAATCAAAGTCAAAATCAGTTAATTTCACGCTTATTTGTTATTATTCAGCAAGCCTTGCTTGCTGAATAAATCTAGAATCTGGTAAGTAGCTGTAACAATTGCACGCGGGGTGATGGTAGCGCCAGTAAACGAGTCAAATACGCCACCATCACGTTTTACCTTCCAGTTGCTTTGACTAGGGTTTGATAAAGACAAGCCACTAAATTGTTTGATCCAGTCTGATTTTCTGGTTTCAATTTTGTCACCCAAACCCGGGGTTTCTTTGTGTGTAATGACCCTAACACCCAGTAACTGACGCTTAATATCGAACCCAGTTAGTAGGCGGATATTGCCGTTATAACCATTAGGGTAAGTATGCTCAACTAGATAAGCAAACGTTTTTCCTTGTCGCTTAGCAGGGTAAATGCCCACCTTTTGTTGTAAGCCATGTAGTTTTATCTCTTTTGAAAATTTATCCTCTAGGATGTTGTTGTCATAACCTGATACCAGCTCACCAAGGCGCTTAATCAACAATTGATCTTCATTGTATTTAATTTTTTCTTTGGTGGTGTCTTGCGTTAGTGCAACAAAAAACACACTGATCGCGGTAAAAATAAGCAATAAAGCGCCAGCCTTTAGAATGGGATTTAAAGTCATTTCCCAAACACCTTAGGCTGTGTGTAGTAATCAATTAAAGGTACGGTGATGTTCATCAGCAATACGGCAAAAGCTACGCCATCTGGGTAACCGCCAAACACACGAATAACAACAACCAGCACACCAATTAAAAAACCGTAAATCAAACGTCCTTTTGGTGTTGTACTGGCTGAAACTGGATCGGTGGCGATAAAAAATGCACCGAGCATGGTAGCGCCGAGCATCAAGTGATTTTGCATCGGCAGGTATATTTGGTTATCGATCAAATATAGCATAGATGAAACAAACACTACACCAGCAATAAATGCCGCCGGAATATGCCAAGTAATAATCTTACGAGCAATTAAATATAGTCCACCTAATAAGAACCCTGCATTAATCCAGGCTTGGCTGATTGAATGCACCTCTAACTCACTAATGACTTTACCTAGTGCTAATTGGGTTTTAACTTCATCTAACTGCGTAGCCCCACTCAAAGCATCTACTGAAGTCAAATTAAAAATTGCATTCATTGCTTGAGATAAATTTAAAAATTCATTTGCCCAAGTGGTCATTTGCAATGGGTAAGAAATAAGTAAAAAGGCATAACCCAACATCGCTGGGTTAAAAGGATTGTTACCTAAACCACCGTAGAGTTGTTTACCAAAAATAATGGCAAAAGCCGTACCAACAACAATAATCCACCACGGCGCAATACTCGGAATAGAGATTGCCAATAAAACAGCTGAAAGGGCAGCGGAACCATCGCTAATAGCTGGATTCACTGGGAGTTTTCTAAAGCTTAAAAAAGCAGATTCAACTGCTATGGCTGTTACCACAGCCAATACGATTTGTAAGATAACACCCCAACCAAAGAAAGTATATGCTGCACCAATACCTAATGCTAGTGCGTAAATCACCTGGCGCATTATTTGGTTAGTATTCAGTGCGTTGCTATGCATCATCACTCGCCTTCTTAGTCTTATCAACTCTTGCCATGGCTGCTGCTATTTTGTCTTTTTGTGCTTTATCATTAGCCATTTTTTTCTTTAATTCTTCCTTTTTAGCTGCCATCATTTCAGCACGCTCTCGTTTGTTGCGCTCTAAACGATATTCTCTAAATTCAAATCGTTCTCTTGCAATGTCTGTTCGGTATTGATCTTCAGTGGTTTTACGATGTAGCGCCTTAGCAAAAGAAAAATACTCAGCTAGAGGAATGTGGCTTGGGCACACATAATCACAACATCGGCATTCAATACAGTCTGCTAAATTATAATCCATTGCTTTATCGGTGTTTTCACTCTTGGCATACCAATAAAGCTGTTGTGGTAACAAATCAACCGGGCAAGCTTGATTACATTGCCCACAACGAATGCATTCTTGCGTGCTAGCCCTTTCCTCAGGGTTGTTAACAAAAATACAATTGGTAATCTTGCAAATTGGCGTGTCAGTTGTTTCAACATCAACACCCATCATCATGCCACCCATACGCACAGCATGTTGATTAGTATTTGGGTTTGACATTGATACAATGTGCTCAAACGATGAGCCTAAACGCACCTCATAATTATTTGGTGACTCAACACCTGAGCCAGTCACTGTGACAATTCTAGATACCAAGGGCTTGTTATCGACTACCGCGTCAAAAATTGCCTTAGTGGTGGCTACGTTTTGACAAATAACGCCAGTATCGATGGCAAATCCACCCGATGGAATTTCAATATCTAATAACGCTTTAACTAATAATTTTTCGGCACCTGAAGTATATTTAGTAGGGATTTGTTCGATGCTAATACGATCATTATGACAATACATTAATAGTGAATTTAGCGCCTCTTGTTTGTCATCTTCAACAGCAATGATTGCTCGCTGTGCGCCACAAATATGCAGCAGGATTTCCACACCACGAATCACCTCGCGCGGATGATGTTGCATGAGTGCATCATCACACATAATGCCTGGCTCACATTCAGTGCCATTAATAATCAAAGTGTGGCAATCTTGAATACCTTCTAGCTTAGCATGTGCTGGAAATCCAGCGCCACCCAAACCTACAATACCGGATGATTGAATATACTCAATCATTGTCGCTTGATCACAATGCAAGAAATTACTGCCACAACCTTTATACTCCGCCCACTGATCTTTACCATCTGATTCAATGGTAATGCATTTGGATTTTAAACCTGATTTATGCGGAATTGTTTGATCATCAATAGACACAACCTTGCCAGAAATCGAAGCATGAATAGGCACACAAAAATGATCTTGGGTCTTGGCAATAACTTGCCCGGTCAAAACTTTATCGCCTACTTTAACACAAGGGCTTGCCTCATCGCCAATGCGTTGCTGCAGGGGTAAGACCACTTTATCTGGTAAAGGCGCCGAGATAATCTCCACTACTTCCACTGGATGTGGATTAGGGATAACAATACCGCCGTTAAATGATTGATTAAGCATGTGCTATCTCAGCTATATTGGGCACATAAGTACCGAGTGTCGGTGTAATTTCTAATACATGAATACAGTCTACTGGGCAAACTGGAATACACAAATCACAGCCCGTACATTCATCTGCAATTACGGTTGACATTACTTTAGAAGCGCCAACAAAAGCATCCACTGGACAAGCTTGAATACACAAAGTACAGCCAATACACACCTGCTCATCGACATAGACCACGTGATCAGGCTGAGTCTCTCCGTGTTCTTCATTGAGTGTTAATGTTTCAACGTCTAATAACGCTGCCAATGCATCGACCCCTTCTTGACCACCTGGTGGACATTGGTTAATCGGCGCCTCACCATTGGCAATAGCCGTTGCATAAGGTCGGCAACCTGGGTAATCACACTGGCCACATTGAGTTTGTGGCAATATCGCATCGATTTGATCGACTAAAGGGTTGCCTTCAACCTTAAATTTAATTGCAGCATAGCCTAAGATTAAACCAAGCCCAAGTGCCAAAGAGGAAAAAATAAAAACAGAATCAAACATTAAGCTAGTCCAATAAAGCCCATGAATGCCATCGACATTAACCCAGCAGTAATCAGTGCGATTGGCGTTCCTTGAAATACCACTGGAACATTAGCACTATCAATGCGTTCACGAATGGCTGAAAACAGTACCAACACAAATGAAAAACCAATTGCCGCACCAAAACCGTACACGCCTGAAGCTAAAAATCCATTACTCTGACCAACATTAAGTAGTGCCACGCCGAGCACGGCGCAGTTTGTGGTAATCAGTGGCAAGAACACACCTAAAGATTGGTGTAACACTGGTGAAGTTTTGTTTACTACTAACTCTGTAAAACCAACCACACCAGCAATCGTCACAATAAAAGCAATGGTGCGCAGGTATTCTAGATCAAATGGAATCAGAATATAGGTATTAATCAAATAACTGGATAGGCTTGCCAAGGTAAGCACAAATGTCGTAGCAAAACCCATGCCAATTGCGGTTTCTACTTTTTTTGACACGCCCATAAATGGGCATAAACCTAGGAACTTAACCAGTACGAAATTGTTCACCAAAATGGTGCTGACTAAGATGAGTACGTATTCGTTCATAGCATTGATTTTAACTCAAAAATAACCTTAAAAGGCCAAACGAACTAATGAGTAAAAGTGCAGAACCAATCCACTTTTTAAATAATTGATCATTAGCAATAATTTTGTCATGCATTTTTAAACCGATAATATGCCCAATAGTAGCAACAGGGATTAGCCATAATGAGAACTCCCAATCAATTTCAAC
>CAZKWW010000049.1:0-7085 GCA_964556635.1 uncultured Candidatus Ruthturnera sp. | reverse complement strand
TATCCTGGTCAGAATGTGCGATTTGCTCCGACCTAGCAAGCGAACCAGCAACTACCCAAGCGTATGCAATTGGCGCTTCACCTAATAGCTCTTCTGCTTGTTTTAATAATTGTTGATTTATGGCTCGACCCACTGCACTCACAGAATAAGCAATATCATGCTCATCAAGATTTGACTCATAGCTGTGTTGCAACAAAAACGGTACTTGCTTTGAAATTTTGACCAGTTCATCAATACTACTAGATGCCAAAATCTCATTAATCAAGAAAACTACATTATGACTTTGCTTTCTTAGCAAATCTGCTGCTGTAATCATGCCAACAACTTGATTGTTTTTGGTGATTGGCAAGTGCCTAACATAAGCGTTGGCCATCAACAACATTGCTTCAACACCACTTTTATAATGCTCAATTGTAATAGGGTTTTGAGTCATCACCTGATTGATTGATGACTTAACATCAAGCCCCAGTGCGGCAACCTTAGTGCAAAAGGCGCGGTCAGTGACAATACCACATAACGCATCATCTTTTGTAACAACAACAGAAGTTATGTTTTTATCAGTCATAATTTTTGCTACTTTTTCAATTGAAGTAGACTGATCAACCATGACCGCATCATTGGCTCGAGACATTGACAAGACACTATTGTCCAACAAACTATTTTGTTTGATAATTGTTTGCGCTTTAAGATTAGACTCTAATTTCGCATCCTGAAAATAACTCTCAATCGCTGAATGATTAGAAAATAAGTTATTGAAAAAATCTTTATCAATTCGATAATACAACGTATCTTCTTCACAAGCATGCAAATAAAGCACCATCTGCGTGTTATAACCAAACCATTGGTGCTCACCAATTAATGAAAATAATTTTTCATTATCATCTGTAATAGATATCGCACCTTTGCGAATCAAATAAATGAAATTAGGTTTTAGTGTTAATATGTGGCCTTTACGACGATAACCAATTTGTGTATGAGCAACTAATTGTTGAAGTTGTTGAGATTTCGCCTGATCTAATGGCAATGTCGACTTAAAAAAATCAATAATTTCTAAATCTTCAATATTCATCACTACAACATATCTTCTTTATATATAAAAATTGCAGGAACTTCAGCATAAAAAACACTGTCCTTTGCTAAAATAACAAACTGCAAATAGTCTGATTTATCAATTTTTATCTTTGATGATGACCATTTCAATTCATTATTAATAGTCATAGTTTTATTCATTGATTTTGGTTTGGATATATCACCTTTTTGATCAACAACTGCAAACTTAATACCTCTTAAAGAAACTGTAGATTTAGCAAAGAGTGTATTCTGTCCATATGATTTATTATTTGAAGTTATGCTTATTTCTAAATCGCCATTAATTAAGTCGCAGTATCCACTTTCCCAACGACAATTTGGTTTTGCTAGCATCTTGTACAATTGACCTTCTTTCGCTTGATGAGGTGTCTCTGCAACATAGTAGTCAACAGCAAAATAACTAATAAGTGCCAAAATAGGCGCAACAATTAATGATGTAATAACGTGTTTGTTTTTGAAAAACATAATGACCTATTTTAAATAAAAAAATACCCAGCAATGCTGGGTATTAGTTAACTAAATTAAAATATTAATATAACACTAGAAACGGAGGGGAATCTTGTTTATATATTTTTATTTAGTAACATTTTGTTAATTAGATGAAGGAACACGAATATTCTCAATCATCTCCTCAACCTCTGCTGGAACTTTTGCAGTGCGACTCATTACAAAGAATGCTACCGCAAAGTTTACAATTGCACCAATAGCACCAAAGGCGTTTGGCTCAATGCCTAAGAACCAATTTGGATCAATTTCCCAGAAGATTGTTTCTTTCATAAACATCACACCCTTATGATAGAAAACATAAATCAAAGTCACACTGATGCCTGCAATCATTCCTGCAATTGCACCCTCTTTGTTCATCTTCTTAGAGAAGATACCCATCATCAATGCTGGGAAGATACTCGAAGCCGCCAAACCAAAAGCCAGTGCCACCGTACCTGCGGCAAAGTCTGGTGGGTTAAAGCCATAATATCCTGCAATTAATACCGCACCAATCATCGAAATCCTAGAATATTTCAATTCTTCTTTTTCTGAAATATTTGGCCTCCAAACACCTTTTAATAAGTCATGTGAAATAGAGGATGCAATCGCAAGCAAGAGTCCTGCCGCTGTTGAAAGTGCTGCAGCCAAACCACCTGCAGCAACAATAGCAATCACCCAATTAGGCAAGCCTGCAATTTCAGGGTTTGCTAATACCATGATATCTCTATCAACTTTTACCATTTCATTAGGATTCAAAGTAATATCCTTACCATCAACATTAATTGTTTTTGGCTCAGAACCTTTGTTACCTGTGTATTCAATCAAACCATCATTGTTTTTATCTTCAAACTTTAATAGGCCTGTTGTTTCCCAGTTTTTAAACCAAGATGGACGATCTGCATAGGCCAAATTTTGTGCCTGTGTTGGCTGATCAATGGTCTCCATTAGATTTAAACGAGCCATTGCCGCTACAGCTGGTGCTGATGTGTACAAAATAGCAATAAACAATAACGCCCAACCTGCTGACTCACGTGCAGCCTTAACTGAAGACACAGTAAAGAATCGCATAATTACGTGTGGCAGACCTGCAGTACCAATCATTAATGACGCTGTGTAAACAAACATATTAGTCGCACTTAATCTGGCTTGTGTGGTGTATTCGGCAAATCCAAGTTGAGTAACTACTTGATCAAGCTTATCTAAAAGATAAGTGCCATCTGCCATTGCGCTACCTAAACCTAGCTGTGGAATTGGATTGCCAGTTAACATAAATGAAATAAAGATTGCTGGAATTGTATAAGCAATAATCATAATGACATATTGTGCAATCTGCGTATAGGTAATACCCTTCATACCGCCCATTACAGCATAGAATGCCACAATAAACATACCTGTTACCAGACCTGTTTCATAGTCTACTTCCAAAAATCTTGAAAACGCAACGCCGATACCCTTCATTTGACCAATTACATAAGTCACCGAAGCAATAATCAAACAGATAACTGCCACAACACGCGCTGTCTTAGAGTAATAACGATCGGATATAAACTCAGGTACAGTGAATGACCCATGCTTTCTTAAGTAAGGTGCTAGTAGCATTGCTAATAATACATAACCACCAGTCCAGCCCATTAAGAACACTGAGCCACCATAACCATAAAAGGCAATCAAGCCTGCCATTGAGATAAATGACGCCGCACTCATCCAGTCTGCAGCAGTTGCCATACCATTTGCTACAGGATTAATACCACCGCCTGCAACATAAAATTCATGCGTTGAGCCGGCTCTTGCCCAAAAGGCAATACCAATGTAGATCGCAAATGTTGCCCCTACAAATAAAAATGTTAATGTTTGTAAATCCATTCTTCCTCTCCCAGGTTATTTTTCGTGGACGTTAAATTGCTCATCAATTTTTCCCATGCTCTTTGCATAGTAAAAAATTAAAATAACAAATGTGTAGATAGAGCCTTGTTGTGCAAACCAAAATCCAAGTTTATAACCGCCGATTTTGATGGCGTTTAGCGCATCCACAAAAACAATACCAAATAGGTATGAAACAACAAACCAAATACTTAAGCACTTAACAATAAGTGCAATATTGGCTTTCCAATAATCATTATTACTACTCATAACTCCCCTTTTTTTTATAATTTAAAGGCGAATAATACTCTTATTAAAAAAAGTATTTTGACTATCATCATTTCCTAATATAGTTTTCTAGAAAGATTTCTAGAAAACTATATAAAATAAAATTTAGATTTATATCATCAAAAGAAATTAAAAGAAAAAAATTAGTCCTTTAATAATTTGGTTAAAAGAGATGTTAAAAGTGATAATTCTCTTTTGGAAAGTTTGGACTCAAAAAACTGTTTGGATAAATATTGCACAGTTGGGTAATGTTTTTCAATAAACCTAACACCGAGATCTGTCATTCTCACAATTTTACTTCTCTTGTCTGTAGGGTTAGAGTCTCTAACAATGTATTCTTTTTTCTCTAGTTTAATAAGTACTTTGGTTAACCCACCAGAGGAAACCATTAAAGATTTTGACAACCAAGACGGCGTTAAGCGGTGCGGATAAGGAAACGATCGCAACAACACCAACACTTCAAATTCGAATACTGAAATATCAAATTTTTCACAAGTCGCTTCTACTAGATGATTAAATTGAGTGGATGCTCTTCCTAGATTGAGCGCTGCCATTGCTAAATTGACATCAATTTCTGGCCAATTCTCATGAAATCGAATCTCGGTGTTTTCAATTTTTACGATACTTTTCATTTAAAAAAAATAATATAGGTATTGAATTAAATATAAGACATGTTATATTTTTACAAAAAAAAATGACGCTAATGCGTCATTTTTTAATAAAAATAAAAAAAATGGCCGTATTTTACGCTTCTTCTACTTCTGTCATTTCATCATTAGATTCGTCAATCGCTGTCGTTGAAAGCTCATCTTCAACTTCTGCCATCTTGGCGCTGTCTGCTACTTTTTCTTGTGCAGATAGCTCTGTTTCCATTGCATATTCTTCTGTTAGGATATCAGCGTTAATTAAACCTGCTTCAATCTCTCTAAGAGCAACCACGGTTGCCTTGTCTTTACCAACGTCTAAGGTTGATTTATAACCACCTGAATTTAATTGATGTGCGCGCTTAGCAGCAACTAAAACTAACTCAAAACGATTATCTACAAAATCCAAACATTCTTCTACAGTAACTCTTGCCATCTCTTTTAATTTTCCAACTTTAAATGCGATAAAATGGATTATTTTACACGAAAACAAAACTCGAGTCGATGGAAAGATTAATTGTTCTAGATACTGAAACCACAGGCATTGAGCCCTCAGAAGGTCATCGTATTATTGAAATTGGTTGCACTGAAATTATTGACAGAGAAATTACTGAAAATAATGAATACCATCAATACATTCAGCCTGATCGTCTGGTGGGTGACTCTGAGCGAATTCATGGCATTAAGGACAGTTTTTTAAAAGGCAAGCCAAAATTTGAAGAGATTGCTGAAGAATTTTTAGAATATGTTGAAGGAGCAACTCTAGTTATTCATAACGCACCATTCGACTTGGGCTTTTTAAACCACGAGCTCAAACTCATGGGTGTTGATCAGCGTATTGAGGACAACTGCACCATTATTGACTCATTAGAAGTGTCTAAGCAGCAACGACCAGGCACCATGCACAATCTAGATGCACTTTGTCGACGCTTTGATATTGATGCCAGTGCACGTACTGTACATGGCGCGTTACTCGATGCACAAATCCTAGCTCAAGTCTATTTAGCCATGACAGGCGGTCAATCCACTTTATTTAGCGACAATAGTGATGACGATGATAAAAAATCTGAAACAAGTTCAATTATTAGGGTCGATGAAGCACGCGCTAAAATTAAAATAGTGCTTGCTAATGAAACCGAGCTTGAAGCACACAATAGCTACTTTAAATAATATGCAATATCAAGATTTACGAGAATTTATCTTAGAACTAGAAAAACAAGGCGAACTCAAGCGCATATCAACACCGGTTGATGCTCATCTTGAAATTACAGAAATATGCCGTCGCACATTAGATAAACAAGGTCCTGCCTTATTATTTGAAAATGTTAATGGCTCTGACATGCCCGTATTGGCTAATTTGTTTGGTACTACACGACGCGTGGCAATGGCCATGGGACAAGAGGATTTAGCTGCCTTACGAGAGCTAGGTAAATTATTAGCCGAGCTCAAACAACCCGAGCCGCCCAAAGGCTTAAAAGACGCTATTGAGAAGCTACCAGTACTCAAACAAGTGCTTAATATGCCAGTTAAATCGGTTAAAAAAGGTCAGTGTCAAGAAGTCGTTATTGAGGGCGATGCTGTTGATTTATCTAAATTACCGATTCAAACTTGCTGGCCAAAAGACGCTGCTCCATTGGTTACTTGGGGGTTAACCATCACCAAAGGACCGCTGAAAAAACGCCAAAATCTAGGTATCTACCGCCAACAAGTGATTGGCAAAAATAAACTGATTATGCGCTGGCTATCACACCGTGGTGGTGCGCTAGATTTTAAAGACTGGTGTGAGAAAAACCCTGGAAAACCTTTTCCAGTTGCGGTGGCCCTAGGTGCTGACCCTGCCACTACATTAGCCGCTGTCACTCCAATCCCTGACAGTTTGAGCGAGTACGCTTTTGCAGGTTTATTACGTGGTAAAAAAACCAAAGTTTGTTCGTGCACAAGCAACGACTTACAAGTGCCAGAAAATGCAGAAATCATTTTAGAGGGTGTGCTTCATCCAAATGAGATGGCTGATGAAGGTCCATTTGGTGATCACACAGGTTATTACAATGAAGTGGAACGCTTTCCTGTGTTTACCGTTGAAAAAATTACCCATAGAAAAAATCCAATTTACCACTCAACCTATACAGGCAAACCAATTGATGAGCCTGCGGTATTAGGTGTTGCGCTTAACGAAGTGTTTGTGCCACTATTACAGCAACAATTTCCAGAAATAACTGATTTTTATCTTCCACCAGAGGCTTGCTCTTATCGTATGGCGATTGTCAGTATGAAAAAACAATATCCTGGTCATGCTAAACGAGTAATGATGGGCGTTTGGTCATTTTTACGTCAATTTATGTACACCAAATTTGTGATTGTGGTGAATGATGATATTGATGTTAAAAACTGGAAAGAAGTCATTTGGGCAATCTCTACCCGAGTCGACCCAACACGTGACACCACGCTCATTGATAATACGCCGATTGATTATCTTGACTTTGCCTCGCCTGTCTCTGGTCTGGGCTCAAAAATGGGTATTGATGCCACCAACAAGCTCCCAGGGGAGACTGATCGAGAATGGGGCGAATCTATCACTATGAAGCAATCAGTCATCGATAAGATTGACAGTATTTGGGATGAATTAAGCATTGACTAAGATGCTTAACAAAGTATAATTATCGTTTTTTCGGAGTGTAGCGCAGTTTGGTAGCGTATCTGGTTTGGGACCAGGTGGTC
>CAZKWW010000048.1:0-7125 GCA_964556635.1 uncultured Candidatus Ruthturnera sp. | reverse complement strand
AAAGTTGCCACGACCAAGGCACAACGCAAATTATTTTTTAAACTTAAAAAAGCCAAATCACACATTTACAATTCGTTAAACGAATCACAAGCTGATGAAATTGCGAATGATTTAGGTGTACGTCGTCAAGATGTTTTAGAGATGGAATCACGCTTGCAATTTAACGATGTTGCCTTTGAGATTTCAGACGATGAAGATTCAAGCGCACCTGAGCATTATCTGACAGATAATAATACACAAACGCCTGAGCAATTATTATTAAGTGACGATACTCAAAAAAACCAGCAACAACAGCTTTACCAAGCACTCTCTTCACTCGATGCTAGAAGTTTAGATATTTTGCAGTCTAGGTATTTGAAAGAAGAAAAAACAACGCTGCACACATTAGCAGATAAGTACGGCGTTTCTGCCGAGCGAGTTCGTCAACTTGAAAATAAAGCCATGCAAAAACTTAAAACCTCCTTAGAGGCACAAGCACTCTAAAAACAAGTTATCTATTAAATAAAAAGCCTCGTTATTACGGGGCTTTTTTTGGTATGATGTTTTGCAAAATATTCTTGGGTAGATTAATTTATGAGTAATTACGACTCGTCATCAATTGAGGTTTTATCAGGCTTAGATCCAGTGCGTAAACGCCCTGGTATGTACACTGAAACCGAACGACCAAACCACTTGGCTCAAGAAGTGATTGATAATAGTGTTGATGAAGCTGTTGCCGGATTTGGCGATAAAATTAATGTTATTTTATACAAAGATGGTTCTTTATCTGTCGAAGACAATGGTCGAGGTATGCCAATTGATATTCATTCAGGTGAAAACAAACCGGGTGTTGAAGTTATCTTAACCAAACTCCATGCGGGTGGTAAATTCTCTAATGATTCTTATCAGTTTTCTGGTGGCCTACATGGTGTGGGTATTTCAGTGGTAAACGCCCTGTCCTCTTTAGTTGAAGTTTGGATTAAAAGGGACGCAAAAGAACATTACATTACTTTTTCAGATGGCTTAAAAAAATCTGACCTTGAAGTGATTGGCAGCGTTGGCAAGCGCAACACGGGCACCAAAGTTAAATTTATGCCTGACCCTCAGTTTTTTGATACAGCCAAATTTTCTGCAACCAAGTTACGACACAATCTTCGTTCAAAAGCCGTACTTTGTCCCGGGCTTGAAATTAACTTCCATAATGAAATAGACGACACAAAAGACAAATGGGTTTATAAAGAAGGTTTAAAAGATTACCTATCTGCTTCATTAGATGGGCTTGATTGCCTACCAGAATCTCCCTTTGTGGTTAATTATGAATCTGATGAACAACAACTTCACTGTTCGCTTGCTTGGACTGAATACAACACCAATGTTGTCGCAGAAAGCTATGTTAACCTTATTCCAACCTCTCAGGGTGGTACGCATGTTAATGGCTTACGATCAGGTCTAACCGATGCGCTTAAAGAATTTTGTGAATTTAGAAATTTAATCCCTAAAAATATCAAGCTAACGCCTGATGATGTTTGGCAAAAAATCGCCTATGTTTTATCGATTAAAATGCTGGATCCTCAGTTTTCTGGGCAAACTAAAGAGCGTCTCTCATCACGCGAGAGTGCGGGCTTTGTCTCTAATGTGGTTAAAGATGCTTTTAGCCTCTGGCTAAATCAACATACCTCTGTGGCTGAAAAGATTGCTGAACTGGCCATTATGAATGCTCAGTCTCGCTTAAAAACTGGCAAAAAAGTCGTTCGTAAAAAAATCGTTAGTGGCCCTGCCCTGCCAGGAAAATTATCAGACTGCACCAGTAACGATCTTGACCAAACTGAAGTATTTTTAGTTGAGGGTGATTCAGCTGGCGGCTCTGCCAAACAAGCACGAGACAAAGAATATCAAGCCATCTTACCACTACGAGGCAAGATATTAAATACTTGGGAAGTAGATTCTGAGCAAGTCTTAGCCAGTAATGAAATACATGATATTAGTGTTGCTATTGGCCTTGAGCCTAACAACGATGACTTGTCTGGTCTTAGATACGGAAAAATATGCATTCTGGCAGATGCTGACTCTGATGGTGCACACATTGCCACCTTAATTTGCACTTTATTTGTTAAACACTTTCCTAAGCTTATTAAGGAAGGTCATGTGTATGTTGCTATGCCGCCTTTATACAGAGTCGATGCTGGCAAACAAGTGCACTATGCATTAGATGATAATGAAAGAGATGCCATTATTCGAAAAATTGAAAGTGAAAATAAACGCGTTAAAATTCAAGTGCAGCGTTTCAAAGGCTTGGGCGAGATGAATCCTTCTCAATTACGAGAGACCACTATGTTGCCTGATACTCGACGCCTTATTCAACTTACCTTAGAAAACCCGCTACAAGCCTTCCAGACTATGGATATGTTGCTAAGCAAAAAACGCGCACCAGATCGCAAAAAATGGCTAGAAGAAAAAGGCAACTTGGCCAATGTCTAAGGCCGTTGTTTTACTCTCCGGTGGCTTAGACTCCACCACCACACTTGCCATTGCCCAATCTCAAGGCTATGATTGCTATGCTCTCAGTTTTGATTACGGACAAAAACAAAGATCAGAACTAGCATCGGCTATCAAAATTGCCAAACATTTTGGTGCTATTGAGCACCGAATCATGAATATCTCTTTATCAGAATTTGGTGGATCAGCGCTAACTGATGATGATATCGACGTACCGGATTTTAAAGAAAGCGACGAAATCCCGATTACTTATGTGCCAGCAAGAAACACCATATTTTTATCTTTTGCCATGGCTTGGGCGGAAGTGCTTGATTGCCAATCTATCTTTATCGGTGTTAATGCGCTTGATTATTCTGGCTACCCTGATTGCCGACAAGCCTATATTGACGCTTTTGAAACCATGGCAAATTTAGCCACCAAGCAAGGCGTAGAAGGCCAAAAACTTTCTATCATTACCCCATTAATTGACCTTAACAAGTCTGATATTATTAAAAAAGGCTTGTCTTTAGGAGTGGATTATTCGCTCACAACCACCTGCTACCAAGCCAACGATAAAGGCGAAGCTTGCGGTGTTTGCGATGCTTGCGAGTATCGAAAAATCGGTTTTAAGTCTGCTGGAATTTCTGACCCTACTCGATACCAATAAATATTTTAAATTTAGTCTTGCATCAGCTTTATTTAGCGATAAAATGATAGTTTTTAACCTATTAAGGAAATAACAAATGAGTATTGAGGAAAGAGTAAAGAAAGTTGTGGCTGAGCAGTTAGATGTAAGTGGCGACATTGATAATAACGCTTCTTTTATTGATGATTTAGGCGCAGATTCTTTAGACACTGTTGAGTTAGTAATGTCTCTTGAAGAAGAGTTTGACTGTGAAATCCCTGATGATCAAGCAGAAAACATTACAACTGTTCAACAAGCAATCGACTACGTTAACAACAATTTGTAATTTCCGTTTAGTAATATAAACAAACAAGGCGCTTTCTTCTTTGGATTAAGCGCCTTTTTTATCTTAAAAAAAGAAATATAAACTATGAGCAAAAGAAGAGTTGTTATTACTGGCATGGGTATTGTTTCACCCGTTGGCAATAGTATAGAAGAATCTTGGTCAAATATTCTTGCTGGCAAGTCTGGCATTAATTCACTCACCAATCTTGAAACTGAAGGCCAATCAGTAACTTTTGGTGGCTCGGTTAAAAATTTCGAAATTACCGATTACCTCAAACCCAAAGATGCCAAAAAAATGGACACCTTTATCCACTACGGCATGGCGGCAGGTATTCAAGCCATTGAAGACAGTGGCATTGAAATCACTGAAGAAAATGCAGAACGTGTCGGTGTTGCCATTGGCGCAGGTATTGGCGGCCTAGGCACCATTGAAAAAACCGCTGATCTTTTTAGAGAAAAAGGCGCTAAACGCATTTCACCATTCTTTGTGCCCTCTTCTATCATTAATATGATTTCAGGCAATCTATCGATCAAATACGGCATGAAAGGCCCTAATTTCGCCATTGTGACTGCTTGCACGACAGGCACGCATAACATTGGTGACGCCTCTCGTTTAATCGAATATGGCGATGCTGATGTCATGATTGCTGGTGGTGCAGAGATGTCAACCACTAATTGTGGCTTGGGCGGCTTCGCTGCTGCACGCGCCCTATCTACTCGTAATGACGACCCTTCAACTGCTTCTCGTCCTTGGGATAAGGATCGTGATGGTTTTGTACTCGGTGATGGCGCTGGCGTGGTTGTATTGGAAGAATTTGAGCATGCCAAAGCCCGTGGTGCAAAAATCTACGCTGAAGTTTCAGGTTACGGCATGAGTGGTGATGCTTATCACATGACCCTACCTTCTAAAGGTGGCGAAGGTGCAGCGCGCTGTATGAAAAATGCCATGCGTAATGCTGGTGTTAATGCTGACCAAATCGACTATATTAACGCTCACGGCACTTCAACACCAGCGGGTGATCAAGCCGAAACTGATGCAGCCAAATTAGCTTTGGGCGATCATGCTTACAACATTGTCATGAGCTCTACCAAATCAATGACGGGGCATTTACTCGGTGCTGCAGGTGGTATTGAAGCGATCTTTACCGCTTTAGCAATTAAAGATCAAGTGGCTCCACCAACGATTAACATCATCAATCAAGACCCTGATTGTGATTTAGATTACGCAGCTAACGAAGCGCGAGAAATGAAAATGGATTATGCTATTTCTAATTCATTCGGCTTTGGTGGCACGAATGGTACGATCTTATTATCTAAGGTTTAGCCTTACTTTTCGATTTCTAGATCAACGCCTTTAATCTTATCAGCGTCATTAACTAACTCAGCGCCAAAATCATAAATTTTTACCGCACCGTTTTGTACGCTGCTCATTGCTGCTTCTTTATTTACTACTAAAGCCCAACTATCGTCTGTTGATTCAAATTGAATTGCACCACCAATTAAGGCTAAAGCAACCACCACACCTAATAAAAATTTAATCATAATTTACAATCCCGTTATTTAATAAAAAACGATTTTACCTATTTGTTACTAACAATGCCGTTTGATTTAAGTAAAGCCTGTGTGCTTGGTTTAGAACCTCTAAACTTAACATACTGCCCCATAAAGTCTAGACTACCGCCAGCCTCTAAAATATGACGCATAAAAGACTTTGAAGCCTTTGATCCAATACCACCTTGTGACTTAACATATTCATAAGCATCAGCAGCTAATACCTCTGCCCATTTATAACTGAAATATCCTGCTGCATAACCACCACTAAAGATATGCCCAAAGGTGTTTAAAAACCGACTCTCATCAACGCTTGGCATTAGTGCAGTTTGCTTGCGAACCTCAGCCAAAACTTCGTAGGTGTCTTGAGCAGATGAATGCGTTTGAATATCCCACAAAGAAAACTCACATTGTCGCAACATGGCTAAAGCAGATTGGAAATTTTTAGAATCAATTAATTTTGTAAATAATTCATCCGGTAATGACTCGCCCGTTTGCCAATGCTTTGACAATAATTTAACCACATCTTTCTCATAGCAGAAAAATTCCATATACTGGCTCGGCAACTCAACTCCATCCCAAGGCACACCACTAATACCGGCCGCACTTGGGTATTCCACTTTGGTAAGTACGTGATGTAGTGCATGACCAAATTCATGGAATAGCGTTACAATTTCATCAAATTCAAACAACGCAGGCTTACCCTCACTTGGCGAATTGAGATTACACACCACAAAGGCCACCGGTTTATTATCATCCATCAATGGCTGATAATCTGCCATCCAGGCGCCACCTCGCTTGTCTTTTCTAGCATATACATCTAGATAAATTCGCCCTACGATACCACTGGTATTGGTGATTTCTAATACTCTAACATCCTCATGGTAAGAAGGTTCGTCAATCGCTTTTATTTGAACTTGATAAAGATTTTCAATGGTGTTGAACAAACCATTCAATACTTGTTGCTCTAGGAAGTATGGTGTTAGATCGGTTTTCTTAAAACCAAATTTTTGTTCTTTTAATTGCTCAGAGTAATAACTCAAATCCCAAGGCATTAGTTTAATCCCAGAAAAATCTTTTAATTCGTCCAGCTCTCTTTGTGCTTGAGGTTTGGATTGCTCAACTAAATCATTTAAGAAATCAACAATCTGCTGATAAGACTCAACCATTTTTGATTCAACAGAAAGCTCGGCATAATTATCAAAACCTAAAATTTGCGCCATCTCACCTCGTAAAGTCAAGATTTCATCCATAATGGCTTTATTGTCAAACTCTTTTGAAGTGATGCCCACCTCAGAAGCACGAGAAACATAAGCCTTATACACCTCTTCCCTAAGTGCTCGATTATCCGCATAGGTCATTACATCCATATACACCGGTATTTGCAGATTAATTTCATAACCTTTATCGGTTTTAATTTTGGCTAGTTGATCTTCGCCATACCCCTTAAGATCATCTTTAGTCACAACCTTTGTCCATTCATTGGTTGCTTTTAAACTGTTTTTAGAAAATTGATTACTAAGTAAACTCAAGCGTTCTTTAATGGCTTTAAATCGAGTAGAATCTTCCCCTTCTAAGCCAACACCTGATAACTCAAAACCTTCAACAGCGTCATTGATAATATGTTGCTGCTGTTCGTTTAAATCGGTATTTTTAAGGTTTTTATAGGCTTGATACAAAGCCTTATTGGTGCTAATCTCAGAATAAAAGTTGGTAATTAACGGTAAGGTTTTTTCATATTCAGCATTAAATTCCTCACTAAACATGACTGAATTTAAATGTGAATTAACACTGGTGTGTTGCCCTAGTTCAAATTCAAACTTATCTAGCGCGCCAACCACACTATCCCAATCATTGCCTTTGGCTGATTCGTCAACAATCTTTAATCCTTGCTCGGTTAAAGACTCAATAGTTTTAACGATATTTTTTGGCTGAAAGTTTGGTGCTAGATTCATGATTTTTCTCAACTTTTGTATCCATTATTTAGTTAATTTTTTTCTTTTCTGCAAGGCAAATATTAATAAATATAATTGAACATAGATAAAACTATGTGATTGAGTATTTATTAATATTTAACGCCGTAGCAAGGAAAAAATGGTGGAGAGAGAGGGATTCGAACCCTCGGTACGTTACCGTACACCCGCTTTCCA
>CAZKWW010000047.1:6835-7131 GCA_964556635.1 uncultured Candidatus Ruthturnera sp. | reverse complement strand
TAACCATAGTATAGCTGATGAGCGCACAAGAAGTTATCACGCAACTCAAATCTTTTGCAACCGATGAGCGCAAAGTGGTTAATGAATGGTTTTTTAAAACTGGGCCTGGACAATACTCAGAGTATGATCAGTTTATTGGTGTACGCGTGCCACAAACCCGATTAGTTGCTAAAAAATACTTTAAAGACATATCATTTGCACAGCTAGATAAATTAATTAACCATCCTGTTCATGAGGTTCGTCATTGTGGATTGATCATGCTGGTTAATAAATACCAATCTGGCAATAAAGACGAA
>CAZKWW010000047.1:0-6825 GCA_964556635.1 uncultured Candidatus Ruthturnera sp. | reverse complement strand
TTTAACTATTACCTAAAAAATATACATGCAGCCTATAATTGGGATCTTGTGGATACAACAATACCTCACACAATTGGTGATTATATTTTCAACCATGAAGATAAGCTAAATATCTTGTATAGCTATGCCGAGTCAAATAACTTATGGGAAAGACGTATCGCCATTGTGGCAACCTTTGCATTTATTAAAAATGATCAATTTAAACCAACACTTAAAATTGCCAAGAAACTTTTAGGTGATTCGCACGACCTAATTTATAAAGCGATTGGCTGGATGCTAAGAGAGGTATATAAAAAGGATAGTGAAGCATGCAAAACCTTCTTAAGAGAAAATTATGCACAACTCCATTGAACGCATGTCAGAGGATGAAAGATTGCGTTATTTAAAAGGGGAGTTTTAAATGTATCAAATCAGTTTTTATGTGCCTGAAGCAGACTTGGAAATAGTAAAAAACACAATGTTTGATGCGGGTGCTGGCAAGTTTAACAACTACGAAAACTGCGCTTGGCAAACCACGGGTATTGGGCAATTTAAGCCTGTAGGCGATGCCAACCCAACCATAGGTATGCTTGACGAGCTTGAAGCGATTGAAGAATACAAAGTAGAGATGATGTGTGTTGATGACAATCTCGACCTTGTTATTGAAGCCATGAAATTTGCCCACCCTTATGAACAAGTGGCCTACACTGTAATAAAAATGGAAAACTTATGAATACACCTTACGAACATGGCTTTATGCTCAGCTTATTGGTCTTAGCCATTGGTGGCTTAATTTGGTTATTTACGCCATTTATTCCTGCGCTATTTTTAGCCTTGTTGATTACCATCGCCACTTTTAGCCAATACAAAAAATTCCAACAAAAATTCTCAAATTCAAATGCTGCATTACTAATGACACTGTTGGTGACTGTTGTATTAATCCTGCCGCTAAGTTATATTCTGCTTGTTAGTGGGTTAGAAATTTCAGCACTGATTCAAACCATTAACACTGATTTTGATGCCAAACAAAGCAATCAAATACTTTATCAAACCATTTCTGGTTTGCCTTTGTCTGATTCACTTAAGGTGTCTTTAAACTCAGCGCTTAGCAGTAAGATGGAGGGGTTTTTAATCAGCATTAATGATTTTTCTTTCGTGATTTTAAAAAGCATTGTGTCGCTGTCTTCTCATTTTGTGTTCTTTTTAATTGTGACTATTTTCTCATTGTTTTATTTTTACATCGATGGCAAGGATACGGTGAAACGACTTAAAGATTTGTCGCCGCTAGAAAACCACTTAGATGATATTTTGTTTAATCAATTTTCAAACTTGTCTGTTACTTTAGTGGGTAGTGTTTTTATTATTGCACTATTACAAGGCCTGGTGTTTTCTATCGGTGTTGCAATTGTCGGTCTTCCAATATTGTATTTTGGTATTGCCATGGCTTTGGCCAGCTTTATCCCAGTACTTGGTGGCTTAATTATTTGGCTGCCTTTAAGTTTGTATTTATACGCACAAGGGCAAACCGCTGATGCAATGATTATTGTGCTGTTTGGTGCAGTCTTTATTGGCACGATTATTGACAATATCATCCGCCCTATTGTTATTAAGCGCTTATCAAGCAAATCAACCAAAGCGAGTGCATTGGATCATACACTTATTACCGTGCTTTCTACATTGGCAGGTATTATGCAGTTTGGCATCTTAGGGCTGTTTATTGGCCCAATCATTGCTGCAATGGCGATTAGTATCTTTGATGTATACGCCATCAAATACGCAGACACACTCGATCAGTCTTAAAATTCGCTAATCGGGTATAATATTGTCTTTTTCTTAAAAGACAGTGCTATGCTAACAAAACTGGTTAAATTCTTAGAGAATAATCATCCGGATTCTAATATTAATGACTATCTAGATGCTAAATACATACAACTTACCAATCCACAGCTTAAGCAAATTGCTGATGCGCTAAATTCTGGTGAATTACAAACCAGACCAGCTTCAAGTTGCACTGCTGATCGTTTCATTTTTCATTTTGGCGATACGATTATCCTAGTGCAAAAAGACACCACTGAATCAAGTGCTGTTTACCAAGCCGAGCTTTCTTGGGAAACCGACTTTATGGCAATCCATTCAACCAGAAGCAAGGGTAAAGGTTTTTATTTTATTGCGTTTGAATTTGATGATGACTATCAAGTCACGCTTAAAGAGACGGATAAATTCTTAGAAGATCAAGTTAGAAATGAAGAGCAAAATCAAGAGTTAATTGATAAAGCCTTGCCAGTACTCAAAGGCTTTATGTCAGCTATCTCAGAATAAGCTTAAACATCTAACCTAATTGGGTTGATTTTTTAAGTTTTGGCCCTGCTTTAAAGGTAACTACCTTTCTAGCTGAAATCGTCACCTCTTCACCTGTTTTAGGGTTTCTACCTGGTCTGGCTGATTTTTCTCTAACAATAAAATTACCAAAGCCAGATAACTTTACTTCTTCGCCTTTTGTAAGCGAGTCTTTAATCGAGTCAAAAAAATCATTAGTAATGGATAAGGCTTGATTGTGCGTCACGTCGATTTTCTCAACCAATAAATCAGCAATGTCTTTTTTAGTAACTGACATTATCTTTGAGTGGCTGAAAATTTATCTTGCATTAGAGCTAGCACTTCATCCACTTTGGCGTTAACTTCGTCGTCACTTAATGTGGCTTCTAACGACTGATAAGTTAAATTAAGAGCAACACTCTTTTTGCCAGATTCAATGTTGTCGCCAGCGTAAATATCAAATAAACTCACACCGACAAAATGAGGTTGATTCATATTCTCAATACTACTCATAAGGTCAGCAACTGGCGTTGCTTCATCTAGCACCAAGGCAATGTCTCTTGCTGACTGTTGATATGACGAAAATGCCTCGTATTTAGCGATTTTTCCTGATAGGATGGCATCAAGGTCGATTTCAAATAAATAACACTTAGACAGTGACAATTCTTTTTGTACTACTGGCGATAAAGCGCCAATATAACCGACTTGCACACCACCTAACAAAATCTTAGCACTTTGGCCTTTTTGCAATGCAGGATGCTCAGCTGCTTCAAAAGAAAACTGATTGCCTGTCAGTGTTAACAATGATTCTAAATCTGCTTTAGCATCAAAGAAATCTAGAGGTTGAAGTTCTGTTGACCACTGTGCATCAAAACGATTACCGGAAACAACGCCTGCTAATTTGTTAGATTGTTCATCTGCTTTAACGCCACCAAAACACAAGCCGATTTCAAAAAATCTTGCATCGGTATGCCCACGTCGTTGATTAGATTCAACCGTTTGCAATAAGCCTGCCCAAAGCGATGAACGCATGGTTGACATATCAGCTG
Source organism: uncultured Candidatus Ruthturnera sp. (assembly GCA_964556635.1). Lineage (GTDB taxonomy): Bacteria > Pseudomonadota > Gammaproteobacteria > PS1 > Pseudothioglobaceae > Thioglobus_C. Next base: position 3,481 of record CAZKWW010000047.1, on the reverse strand, counting down.
AAATTGGGTTGCTTAAGGTGATTTTTTTGGCTTCTGGATCAATTAAATTTTGGTATTTTTCTGAAACGAAACTATAAGTAATGACTTCTTGATAACCGCGGCTCACTAATGATTGGGCAATATCATACTTGTCAATAGTTGCCTCAGAGATAGCGTTAATATTCGCATCTAACGATAACTTTTGTACTGGCAGCTTATCGTAACCATAAAGTCTGGCAAGTTCTTCAATTAAATCAGCCGGAATACGAATATCAAACCTAAAACTTGGCGGAATGATTGTCCAAGAATCTGCACTCTTATCGCTAATTTCAAAATCAAGATTGGTGAATTTTTCTTCAATCCAATTTAAGTCTAATTCAAAACCCAAAATCTTTTGAATTTTAGCTTGAGTAATGGTGATTGGATTAAGTGCTGGCAATGCGTTTTCATCCACACAGCAATCAATACCGCTGGCTTCACCGCCACAAATATCAAGGATGAGCTGTGTTGCTCTATCCATGGCAACTTCGGTGATATTAAAATCTACGCCACGTTCAAAACGTAGTGAAGACTCAGTATGTAAGCCATAATTTCTAGCCTTGCCAGCAATAGAAACTGGTTCAAAAAACGCACTTTCTAATAAAATTTGAGTTGAGTCATCTTGTGTGGAGCTACCCATACCGCCCATCACACCGGCAATCGCTAATGGAGAATTGTCATCAGCAATAATCAGCGTATCGTCATTTAGCTCGACACTTGATTCATTCAACAGCTCGATTGTTTCACCTGCTTTGGCGTTTCTAACTTCAATCGCACCATTGATTTTTTCCAAATCAAATGCGTGCATCGGCTGACCTAATTCTAACAACACATAATTGGTAATATCAACCACAGGTGAGTGAACTTGCTGACCTGAGCGTGTGAGCTTGTCTGCCATCCATTTAGGGGTTTTAACGGTGTTGTTAATGCCACTTATGGCTCTGGTTAAATACTTTGGACAAGCTTGGGTGTTGCTAACGCTTGTTTTAATGCTTGATGCCCCTTGAGAATTAACGTTAATCTCTGGCATTTTGAACGCCATGTTATAGTTGGCACTGACTTCACGAGCCACACCCAATACTGAGAAACAATCGCCACGGTTTGGGGTAATGTCTAACTCAATGATGTTATCATCTAGATCTAAATATTCTCTAATGTTTTGGCCGATTGGTGCGTCGCTCTCTAGCTCTGATATACCGTCAGACGAATCTGCCATGCCGAGTTCGGATTCTGAACAAATCATACCGAATGATTCAACACCACGAAGTTTGGCTTTTTTGATTTTTAAACCACCAGGCAATTTAGCACCAACAGTTGCAACAATCACTTTTAAATCAGCACGCACATTACTAGCACCACAAATGATTTGCAAGTTATCAGCTTCGCCTACATCAACTTGGCACAAATTAAGCTTGTCAGCATCTGGGTGTTTTTCACAACTTAGCACATGACCGACAACAACGTTGTCAAACGCAGGTGCAACCGTTTCAATACCGTCAACTTCAAGACCAGCCATGGTTAACTGCTCGGCTAGCACTTCGTCGCTTACTTTAGGGTCAATCCATTCTCTTAACCAAGACGTTGAAATATTCATTTAAACTGCCTCAAAAAGCGAATGTCGTTTTCAAAGAAAAGACGAAGATCGTTCACGCCATAGCGCAACATCGCTAAACGCTCAACACCCATACCAAAAGCAAGACCGGTGTATTCTTCGCTATCAACTTGAGCTGAATCTAGGACATTAGGATGCACAACACCACAACCCAACACCTCTAACCAGCCTGTTTTTTTACAAACACGGCAGCCTTCGCCACCACAAATAACACATTCGATATCAGCCTCAGCTGATGGTTCAGTAAATGGAAAATACGAAGGACGAAAACGCACTTGAAGATCTTCTTTTTCAAAATAAGCACGTAAGAAGTCAATCAACAAGCCTTTTAGTTGTGCGAAATTGGCTTCTTTATCGACAATCAAGCCTTCAACTTGGTGAAACATTGGTGTATGGGTGATATCAGAATCACAACGATAAACTCGACCTGGTGCAATAATGCGTAAAGGTGGTTTTTTGTTTTCCATGGTGCGAATTTGCACCGGAGAAGTATGCGTCCTTAAAACCGTGCTTTCATCAAAGTAAAAGGTATCGTGCATAGCACGTGCCGGATGATGCTCAGGGATATTAAGTGCAGTAAAATTATGAAAATCGTCTTCAATCTCAGGGCCAGTTTCTACTTCGAAACCATTTTTTGCAAATAAAGATTGGATACGATTTAAAGTAATGGTGACTGGATGCAGACCACCCATTTCAACATTTCTACCTGGAAGAGAAACATCAATCTTTTCTTCCAAAAGACGTTTTTCTAATTCTAGGGTTTCTAGGTGATTTTTTCTATCAGTTAGTAAGTTTTGTACGCTAACTTTAGCCTGATTAATGGCTTCACCCATTTTAGGGCGCTCTTCTTTTGACAGCTTCCCTAAGCCTTTCAAAAGTGCAGTCAACTCACCTTTTTTACCTAAAAACTTAACTCGTAAATCGTCAAGCTCTTTTAAGCTTTCTGCTGCGGCAATAGATGCCTTAGCTTGATCAAGAATCGCGTCAATCATAAGTAAAAGTTAATTAAATAAAGACTGTAATCAACTTACAGCCTTTAATAAATCTACTTAGCGGCTGCCGCTAATGCTTCTTTAGCCTGAGTGGCGATTTGAGCAAATGCTGCTTTATCAAAAATCGCGATATCTGATAAAACTTTACGGTCAATCTCAATACCCGCTTTGTTCATACCATCGATCATTCTTGAATAACTCAAACCATTATTACGTGCTTCAGCGTTAATACGCACAATCCAAAGTCTACGGAACTGACGACGTCTTTGACGACGGTCACGGTACGCATACTGGCCTGCTTTGATTACTGCTTGCTTTGCAACGCGGTAGACTTTTGATCTCGCGCCGTAATAACCTTTAGCTTTCTTTAAAATTTTCTTGTGTTTGGCGTGCGCCTGCACACCTCTTGATACTCTTGCCATTTTCTATACTCCTATTAACTGTACGGTAACATTTTACGAACCATTGGTACGTCGACTTTCTCGACAGTATCAGGTGCGCGTAGACCACGTTTTCTAGAAGTACTCTTCTTTGTCAAAATATGACGCAGGTGAGAGTGTTTACATTTATAACCACCACTGGCAGTTTTTTTGAAGCGCTTTGCAGCACCTCTATTCGTCTTTAACTTTGGCATCATTTACTCCTTCATCCTGTTCAGGTTTAATTTTTCGGGCTGGCGCCTTACTTTTCTTCGATATGGGTGCTAGCATCATGCCAAGCTGGCGACCCTCCATTTTTGCACGCTGCTCTACAACGGCAAATTCTTCAGTATCCTCTTCAATTCTATCCAGCATCTCCATACCTAGTTCACGATGCTGCACTTCTCGGCCACGAAACCAAATAACTACTTTGACTTTGT
>CAZKWW010000046.1:0-7134 GCA_964556635.1 uncultured Candidatus Ruthturnera sp. | reverse complement strand
TGATGCGGTGGCACGTAAAACCGCTGATAATGAAGGCGTACGTATTGAGTATTACTCGATCATTTATAACTTGATCGATGATGTTAAAGCGATTATGAGCGGCATGCTTAGCCCTGAGTTTAGTGAAAATATTATTGGTATTGCCAATGTGAAAGATGTGTTTAAGTCACAGAAGTTGGGCGATATTGCTGGCTGTATGGTTGAAGAAGGCGTGGTTAGAAAAGACTCGCCGATTCGTGTATTGCGTGATAGCGTGGTTATTTATGAAGGTGAATTAGAATCTCTAAGACGCTTCAAGGACGATGTTAAAGAAGTTAAATCAGGTACTGAATGTGGTATCGGTGTAGCAGACTATAACGATGTTCAACCAGGCGATCAGATCGAAGTATTTGAGCGCGTTGAAACCGCACGTAGTTTATAAAACACCCTTAATTAATGGCAGAACAACCTTCCTATCGAGTCGAACGTGTTAATGAATTGATTCGTCGTGAGTTGGTTATGCTTTTAAAAACAGCGACTAAAGATCCTAGATTGCAGGCGGTGAGTGTGACTGATGTGTTGTCCAGTCGAGATTTAAGTAGCGCTAGAGTATTCTACACTGTGCCAGAATCCGAACAGACAACGGTTGAGCCTTTACTCAATAAAGCCAGCGGTTTTTTCCGTTCTCGTTTGTCAAAAACGCTAGATTTACGCCACACACCAGCACTCAAATTTATCTTTGATCCTGCGCCAAACACAGGCGCCAAAATTGAAGATTTGTTGTCTAAGTTATAGCCCTAGCCATGTCACGGCGCAATCCAAAAGGCAGAGAAATTAATGGCATTGTTTTGCTTGACAAAGATACAGGTCTAAGTTCAAACGCCGCCTTACAAAAAGTTAAGCGATTATTTTTTGCTAAAAAAGCAGGTCATACTGGCGCTCTAGATCCGTTAGCTAGTGGTATTTTGCCAATCTGTTTAGGCCAAGCAACCAAAGTAGCGGGTTTTTTATTGGATGATGATAAGCGTTATTTTGTGCGTGGACAATTTGGGCAAATAACTGATACCGGTGATAGCGAGGGTGAAGTCATTAAAACCCAAGCTTTTAATGACTTCACCCACAAAGAAATTCGCTTGGCCGTTAATCATTTTGTTGGCGATATCGAACAAGTTCCACCGATGTATTCAGCGCTTAAAAAAGACGGCCAACCCTTGTATAAACTAGCCAGACAAGGTATTGAAATTGACAGGCCACCACGCCCAGTGACGATTCATCATATTGATTATCTAGGTTATGAAAATGGCGTTGTTAGTTTGGAAGTGTCTTGTTCTAAAGGTACTTATATTCGCACCTTGATTGAAGATATTGGCAATAAATTAGGTTGTGGTGCGCATGTGATTGAGCTTAGGCGTACTGGCTTTGCCCATATCGATATCGACCAGACGATTAAATTTTCAGATCTGGAAAACCTAGCTACTGATGATTATCAAAAGTTAGATGAAAAAATATTTGCTACCGAAGATATGTTGCCAAATTTTGACAGCCTTTATCTTGATGAGCAACAGACTACTGATATTAAGCACGGCAGATCAATTGCCTCGAACAAACCAGATTCGTTTGAAGTCATTAAGTTATTTGATAACCATAAGCAGTTTTTAGGTATTGGCGAGGCAGATGAAAATAGCGGCATTAAACCCAAGCGATTATTCATTTAAGAATTGACTATAATCTAAGTTATGAACACTGGGAAGAGTAAAAAGAATGCATTAGTTGGCTACGGTTTTGACGAAAACCTAATGCGTAGCGTTAAAGGCGACAAGAGTCTGCGTGACAGTGTATACAACCGTGAGCGCACACTTAATTTAGTTGATGAAAACATCGACGAGATGCTAGATGTTATTTTATTTTTGCTGTTATCTACTGGCGTTTATCGCATTGTACTTGGGCTTAATAATGGCGAGATTAAAACCTCATCGGTGTTTGATCCTTTTAATGTTGAAGTGCATTTAGCTGAAGATTTATTAGTGCCAGATTATGTTTTTAATCATTTCGGCATCATTGCCCTAGATGAAAAAGAAGCTTTGATTAAGCGTTATTATCATATGCTTGAGCATGACCATGCTTTTGAATACCTTTCGCCTGAATGGCAAGCTGCATTCCATGCGCGCAACGAAACCATGAAGCAGCTTACAGACGAAGATGAGCTTAGATACATCATTGAACACATTCCTGCTTTGCGTAATTTAGAAGGTTATTATTTACGTTCAGCAGTGATTAATTTATTTAACTCGACAATTTCTATGTCATTTAACTGTGATGGCACACAAATTATGTCACATAAGAAATTCAGAGAATTTATTGAAGAATACGTATGAAGATATTAGTAATAGGAAGTGGCGGCCGAGAGCACGCCTTAGCTTGGCAATGTGCCAAATTTGATCGTGTTGAAGAAGTTTTTGTCGCACCTGGTAATGCCGGTACGCAGTTAGAAAACAAGCTAACCAATGTTGATATCGGGTCGGAAGACATTGATGGATTAATTAACTTTGTAAAAGACAATCAAGTTGATTTGACGATTGTTGGCCCTGAGGCGCCATTGGTGATTGGCGTGGTTGATCGTTTTCAGGCGCAAGGATTAGCCATTTTTGGTCCAAGCAAAAACGCCTCACAACTCGAAGGCTCTAAAGCTTTTTGTAAAGATTTCTTAGATCGTAATAATATTCCAACTGCCTTTTATGATGTGTTTACTGAGGTAGAGCCTGCGGTGAAATATGTTCAAGATAAAGGCACGCCGATTGTTATTAAGGCAGATGGTTTGGCGGCAGGCAAAGGCGTGATTATTGCCAATACTCAGCAAGAAGCTGTTGACGCTATCAACGACATGCTCGAAGGTAATCGATTTGGCGAGGCTGGATCTCGTGTGGTGATTGAAGAATTTTTGAGTGGCGAAGAAGCAAGTTTTATTGTGATGGTGGATGGTAAAAACATTTTGCCAATGGCGACTTCCCAAGATCATAAAGCCCGTGATAATGGCGATAAAGGCCCTAACACAGGTGGTATGGGCGCTTACTCCCCTGCGCCGATTGTCACTGATGAGATTTTTCAATCAGTTATGGATACGGTGATCCGACCAACGGTTGAGGGTATGGCGGCCGAGGGCAATTCGTATACAGGCTTTTTGTATGCAGGACTCATGATTGACCAAAAAGGCAACTCTAAAGTTTTAGAATACAACTGCCGATTTGGCGACCCTGAAACACAGCCAATTATGATGCGTCTACAATCAAACTTAGCAGATTTATGCCTCTTGGCTACCAAGGGTCAGCTTGATCAAGCCACTATACAGTGGGATGAGCGCTCAGCCATGGGCGTGGTGTTAGCGGCTAACGGCTACCCAGATGCTTATCCATCAGGCGAGACGATTAGCTTGCCAGCTGATAGCAGTGATGCAAAAGTATTTCATGCTGGTACAAAAATGGATGGGAATAATGTCGTGACAAGCGGTGGTCGTGTGCTTTGTGCAACAGCACTTGGCAACGATACGCTGGATGCACAAACAAATGCTTATGACTTGTTAGCTAAAATTGATTGGGATAATGCTTACTATCGAACTGACATTGGTTTTAAAGCGATTAAGTGATTATTGTTGGCGTAGATGAAGCAGGCCGTGGCCCACTCGTGGGCTCTGTGGTGGCCGGCGCTGTCATCCTGCCAAATGAGCTCACCGATTCAAAAAAACTCAGTGAGAAAAAACGAGAAACTCTATATCAATTAATTACCGAGCAATGTCAGTGGGCAGTGGGCGAATCAAGCCCTCAAGAAATTGATGAAATTAATATTCTACAAGCAACCATGCTAGCTATGAGGCGCGCTGTTGAAAACTTAAATACTAAATATGATCAAGTATTGGTAGATGGTAATCGCTGTCCAGATTTAGATAATTGCACCGCAATTGTTAAGGGGGATTTAACCGAGCCAGTCATTTCTGCCGCATCAATTATTGCCAAGGTAACACGAGATAGGCAAATGACAGAATTAGATTTGCAGTATCCAGAATATGACTTTGCCAAGCACAAGGGTTATGGTACCAAGGTGCACATGGAGGCTTTAATCAAATTTGGTGCAATCAAACACCAACATCGATTTTCGTTTGCCCCTATCAAAAGGCTAGTGGATTAAAACGGCGTACCTTCGGTATTACCACCTAAGGCTCTAAGCTGTTTTTTTAACTCAGCTTTTTTCGCATCAAGTTCAGCCTGTTGTTTTTTAAGCTCTGCCGCTTTTTGTGCATCAATCTCTCTTTGACGGTCTCGATCAATCTCTGCGGCTGGGCGGGTTTTTAAATAATCAAAAAGCTTGACTACCTTACGCACGCCTTTAGCCTTGGCGGCCGTCTTTGCGGCTTTATCAGCTTCACGCTTAGTGATTTCACCCATGAGATAGACTACTTGGTTTTCAGTCATCACCTTAATGTGAGTAGGATGGAAAACTTCTTGGTCGTGAAAAAGCACTTCAACTTGTGTGGTAATTGCCGCATCTTTCATACGGCTTAAATAACCACTATTTGGCCCAACAACAATCTCATTAATAACTTTTTTAACTTTCGGATCAACGACTTGTATTTGCTTAATAATATAACTACGCACATCATTATTTGGCGCTTCACCTGTGGCTAATACGATTCGATCATAAGACATAAAGTTAACGTGTGCATCTTTTAGTTTTGCATCTTCAGTTGACCAAGCCAAGAGCCTAAGTCCAATAGTTTTATCGTCAATAACTTCGCCTGTGGTACGTCTTTCGTTGGCAACGGTAATAGCAGTACTCACAGTGGAGGCAGTGCTAATACAGCCACTTAATAAGATCGAACTAAGAATTAGGGTTGATAAAAGTCGTGTTTTTTTCATCATGGGTTAAGCCTCGAAAGCATTTTTTATCCAGTTAATTATAGGATATTTTAAATCAGATTCAACACCAACAACATCAAACCGACAGATAAATTCTTGATATCCTGAATGTTGTTGAAGATAGTACTGTGCCGTGCGAATCAGTTTGTTTTGTTTGTGCTGGTCAACCGTATCAGTGGCTGAGCCAAATTGATTATTTTGACGATAACGAACTTCAACAAAAACTAATGTTTGTTCTGATTTATCAAGCATAATAATATCTATTTCACCACATTTAGTTAAATAGTTTTGTTCGATCAGTTGCAAGCCATTTTTTTGTAAATGGGCCAGTGCCAAGCTTTCTGCTTGATTGCCAGTTTGTCGTTTGAAGCTAAACATAATCTATGTCGTTATATATTGTTGCCACACCGATTGGAAATTTAGATGATATCACCTTTAGGGCGATTGAAATACTAAAAACCGTTGATGTTATTTTGGCTGAAGACACTCGTCATAGCAAACGATTGCTTGATCATTACAATATTGCCACACCAATGCGCGCATTTCACGAGCACAATGAAACTCATAAAACAGCCGCTGTTATTGATGAATTACTCAGTGGGAAAAATATAGCGCTGATTAGCGATGCGGGTACGCCATTGATTAGTGATCCTGGTTATGTGCTGGTAAGTGAGGCCAAAAAAGCAGATGTTGGTGTGGTGCCGATCCCTGGTCCAAGTGCTATTATTAGCGCTTTGTCTGTTGCTGGCATTGCCAGTGATCACTTTAGTTTTTTTGGTTTTTTACCTGCCAAACAAACCGCACGACTTAAAACCATACAAGCCAGTGCGCATTTAGATGAAACGGCTATTTTTTATGAATCTCCCAAACGCGTTTTGGCCAGCTTGCTGGATTGTCAATCGGTGTTGGGTGATGAGCGTGTAGTTTGCTTAGCCAAAGAAATCACCAAATCGTTTGAAACCATCAAAACCGACACACTACCCAACTTGATTGACTATCTACAAGCAGACGATACTCATCAAAAAGGTGAGTTTGTGATATTGATTTCAGGCGTAGATAAGCAAGATAGAATCGAAGGTGAGGCACAATTGGACAAAATATTGCCAATTTTACTAGCGGAAATGGGTGCCTCAAAAGCCGCTAAAATTGCTGCTAAAATTACCAACATCGATAAAAAAACTTGCTATCAAAAAACCCTGAATTTATGAACCATTACACTCGCCATATCTTTTTTTGTAACAATGTTCGCAAGGATAACAAGCCTTGTTGCTCACAGCTCGGCGCCAAACAAATGTATCGATATGCTAAAGACAAGTGCCGTGATCAAGGCATGCTTGGTGAGGGAAAAATCGGAGTGAGTGAGTCACGTTGTTTAGGGCGATGCGAGCATGGCCCTGTGGCAGTGGTGTACCCCGATAATGTTTGGTATCAATACATTGATGAAGACGATATTGATGAAATTATCACCGAGCATTTGATGGGCGGCAATGCCGTAAAACGACTACAAATTAAGTAGTTTTCTTGCCAAATCCTGCGCTTTTTGTTCCATTTCAAAAATTTGCGAATTATTTTCAATAATATCGGTTGGTAATTTTTTTGCTAAATCTAGGCGCTGTTTTCGGCTAGCTTGCGCCGATATCATGCTTTTTGCCAGTTTTTCGTCAATATTTTTACGTTTTAGCAGTCTTTTTAGCTGATTTTGCTCGCTACAATCCACCACAACGGCCCGATCGAACAAATGGGATAGATTTTGCTCAACCAATAACGGCACTTCAACGATAACCAGTGGTTTGCCCAGTTTTTTGATATCCAGTTGCATTTTTTCCAATATTTTTGGATGCAAGATTTGTTCAATAATTTGTTGATTGTCTTTATTTTCAAATAGTTTCTGCCGCAACGCCTCTCGGTCAAGTGATTGATCTTTGTTAAGAATACCGTCGCCAAAGTGCGCCACCAATTCTGATAAGCCTTGAGTATTCGGCTCAACAACTTCTCGTGCAATCACATCAAGATCGACAACAGGCAGGCCTATTTTTTTAAAAACTTGGCTAACACTTGATTTGCCACAAGCAATACCACCAGTCAGTGCGATTTTTATAGTTGTCATGATGATTGATTTTAGCAACTGCAGGTGATAAGTAGTAACAATATTGTGCGCTAGCTATTGACATTATTGCCAAATATCCCGATAATACACGCTCTTTTGGTTATGTAGCTCAGCTGGTTAGAGCACAGCATTCATAATGCT
>CAZKWW010000045.1:0-7197 GCA_964556635.1 uncultured Candidatus Ruthturnera sp. | reverse complement strand
CTACATATAAGTCGCCCAAGCCTTGATCAAATAACACCTCTGGTGGCACACGAGAATCAGAACAACCTAAAATAATGGCAAAAGGATGTTGGCCATGCTTGAGCTCAAAACGCCTTTCAATTGACTGATCGGGATGCTCAAGATGCGAGGAGACATAACGCTTATTGCCCTCCATTAATCTTCTTAAATATTCGTTGTTTGCCACAATGTCTTTCATGAAAAATATTGTAGCTTAGAAAATGATACTGTATTAAAAAATTTGTATTATTGATTGGCTTGAATAGCCCCTAATACACCATCCCAAAGTGCAAGCCTTGCTTGCACCGCTAATTCTGCAGCAATTAACGCCTCATCTTCTGTCGTTTGATCATGGCACAGACTGTTAAGTAATTTTAACGATAAAGGCGCATGAAAATCTTCATCAAGATGCACATGTCGATTTAAATAATAATGAAAAATAGGCGCTTGCTGTTCATCCACTTGAATGCGAGATAAGATTGATCGAAACATAGGTGGAATAATGTGTTCCCTGCCCAAAGCCAATGCTGCCGCTACTTGGTGCGGTTTGTTATCTTCAATAAACTTGAACGTTGTTGTTGTAAATTCAGCAGAGGGTTTTGGAATAAAGTCAGATTTGAGTGCGGTATTAATATCTTTATTAGCCACAACTTGAATAAAGCTCTCAATGTTGCTTGTATCTGCACTCACCTCTTTCATTGCTGCTTGGTAAAGCTCGAAATGAGAAATAAATCCCGTTTTATCTATTGTGGTATCGCACTCTTCTTCAAGCACCAGCTCATTAATAAAGCGACGAATACTGGCATCTTTTGTTGGTAGCCAAGGATATTGAGTTGGCGCAACAGTTGATTGCAAATACTTAATCAGCGACATAAAATCCCAAACCGAATAAACATGATGCTGCATAAAACACTGCAAATCTTGCGCTGTTTTTATCGCCTCATAAATTGGGTGTGATGCTAATTGCTCAGAAAAATTGGCAATTGCATCTTTGGAAATATTGGACATTGTCAATCAACAGTAAATAATAACCAAACATTTTAATTGACCAACAAACCCATTAGACTGAATTATTCCAAGGGCTTATCATCCATTTCAAAAATTTTCCGACATAGGCAAGGCCTATGACGAAATCATTTTCTCAGCCTTTAATTGGAAAATCAATGCATTGTATCTAATATATTTAAATAAGTGGTAATTTTTCGCCAAAGTCGAGGCGTAAGGAATTTGAAAAAGCAGGAGCTTATAAAATATAAGTGACTGTTCTGAGAATTTCGACAACAAAGAATTTGGTGAAAAGTAGCCTTATTTAGCTGAAGAAGCCGTCCATATGCAGTTCCGTAAGATCACTAAACCCACCAATATGTTTACCATCAATCGTCAACTGTGGCACCATTCTAGCACCATTTGTTACTTTTGAAAATTCCACCATATGAGCACGATCTTCGTCGATGTATTTTTGCTCAAAGGGTAGATTCCACTTATCTAAAAGCGCTTTGGTTTTGACGCAAATGGGGCAAGTGTGTGTAGAATAAACAACGATTTTCATAATTAATCTTGCAATGCACTAACAACTAAATCACCCATTTTGTTGGTGCCTATCACTGTATCGCCATCACTGGCAATATCTTGTGTGCGGTAGCCTTGGTCAAGTACTGTGTTTACAGCCGCGTCAATTTTGTCAGCAAGCGTTATTTGATTTAATGAGTAACGCAACATCATGGATACTGACAAAATCGTTGCCAATGGGTTAGCAATGTCTTGGCCGGCAATGTCTGGTGCAGAGCCGTGGATTGGCTCGTACATACCAAAGCCGTCTTTATTAAGTGACGCGCTTGGCAACATGCCAATAGAGCCTGTGAGCATTGCTGCACAGTCTGACAATACATCACCAAACAAGTTTGAGGTTACCATCACATCAAATTGCTTTGGCGCTTTGACCAATTGCATGGCTGCATTGTCCACATACATATGCGAAAGCTCAACATTTGGGTAGTCTTTGGCCACTTCCTCCATCACATCGCGCCATAATTCACACACTTCTAACACATTGGCTTTGTCGACTGAACACACACGCTTGTCGCGTTTTTGCGCAATTTTAAAAGCACTATGGCCAATACGACGAATTTCTGATTCATAATAAGTAGCAGTATTAAAGCCGTATCTCTGTCCGTCTCGCTCTTCCACACCACGCGGCTGTCCAAAATAAATGCCGGCAACTAATTCACGAACAATCATCAAGTCTAATCCAGAAACAATGTCTTCTTTTAGGGTTGAGGCGCTGGCTAATTGTGGGTACAAAATCGCAGGACGAAGATTTGAAAATAAATCCATCTCAGCACGCAAACCTAACAGGCCACGCTCAGGACGCAGGTCACGCTCTAATGCTTCCCACTCGTAACCACCGACTGCACCTAATAAAATAGAGTCACAATCATGTGCTGCGTCTAATGTTGCTTGTGGCAAGGGCGATCCAGTTTCATCATAGGCTGTGCCACCAACTAAGCCGTGCACCAACTCCATGCCTAAATTATCATTTTCATTGAGATGATCAATGACTTTAAGTGCTTGAGCAACAATTTCTTGACCGATGCCATCACCTGGCAGTATTAATACTTTTGACATTTTTCTGTTCGTTTTAAAAATTAACTTCGTATTTTACTAGAGGCATCTTGCAAGACTTACAAGAAATACTTTTTGTTATCGAAGTGGGGAAGGCCTTGCCTTCCCCAGTATTAAATTTCGATCATTTCAAATTGATCCTTAGTCGCACCACAATCAGGGCATACCCAATCCTCAGGCACATCTTCCCATTTTGTTTTTGGCTCTATACCATCTTTTGGTGAACCCAAGTATTCGTCATAAACCCAGTCACAAACAATACATCTTAATTTTTTAAACGCCATCACTCTCTCCAATCTTTAAAAATAAAAAAGGGGAGTAAAACACTCCCCTTTATCAAATTGATAATTAATTACAAATTATCAGCATTTTTCGCTAAATACTCAGCCACGCCATCTGGTGTATCTTTCATGCCTTCGTCACCTTTTTGCCAGCCTGCAGGGCAAACTTCACCATTTTCAGTGTGGAAATCAAGTGCATCAACCATGCGCAACATCTCATCAACATTACGGCCTAATGGAAGGTCGTTCACCACTTGGTGACGCACATCAAAATTCTCATCAATTAAAAATGATGCTCTTAATGCTACGCCTGCCGGATGCACAACGCCATATGATTCCATAATCGCATGATTAACATCTGCCACTAATGGAAAATCAACTGCACCTAAACCGCCATCATTAATTGCAGTATTGCGCCAAGCATTATGCGTAAATTGTGAATCAATCGAAACACCGACAACTTCAACACCTTTATCAGCAAACTGAGATACTCTGTGATGATGTGCTAAGATTTCTGACGGACAAACAAAGGTAAAGTCCAACGGGTAGAAAAACAACATAATCTTCTTACCCTTAAGGCTAGATAGTTGAAAATCATCAACAATTGTGCCGTCTGCTAGAACTGCTGCTGCTGTAAAGTCAGGGGCTTGTTGTGTTACTAAAACGCTCATATCTTCTCCAAATAAATAATAAAAACCCATCAATTATACAACGACATCTATACTCAATACCTATAAAAAATAAGGGTTTGTCTAACTAGCGCTATTTAGATTAAAATAGCGCCATGCTTAAAATATACAACACACTTAGCAAACAAAAAGAAGTCTTTCACCCAATCGACCCCAACAAAATAGGGATGTACGTTTGTGGCATGACGGTTTACGACTATTGTCACATGGGTCATGCGCGCGTGTTGGTCATGTTTGATGTGATTACTCGCCATCTAAGACGCCATTTTCCTAAGGTGGAATACGTACGTAACATCACTGATATTGATGACAAGATCATTGCACGAGCTGTTGAAAATAAAGAAGATATTTATAGCCTAACTAACCGCTTTATTGAGGCCATGCATGAAGATGAGCGCGCACTTGGCATTTTGCCACCTGACGTAGAGCCTCGTGCCACTGACGCTATTGACCAAATGTTTTATATGATCGAGACACTAATCGAAAAAGGCATTGCTTATCAGGGCAAAAATGGCGATGTTTATTATTCAGTGCGTGATTTTGAAGGCTATGGCAAGCTTTCAGGCAAAAATCTAGACGAACTCGAAGCAGGGGCAAGGGTTGATGTTGAAACTGATAAAAAAGACCCGCTAGATTTTGTCCTATGGAAGATGGCCAAACCAAGTGAACCAAGTTGGTCATCGCCTTGGGGTGATGGTCGTCCAGGTTGGCATATTGAGTGTTCAGCTATGTCAACACACCATTTGGGTAACCATTTTGATATTCATGGCGGTGGCATGGATTTGACTTTTCCACATCATGAAAATGAAATTGCGCAATCTGAAGGTGCACACGGTTGTATGTTCGTCAACACCTGGATGCATGTTGGTTTTGTTAATATTAACAACGAAAAAATGAGTAAATCACTCAATAACTTTTTTACCATTCGTGGTGTATTAGAAAGTTATGACGGCGAAACGTTGCGTTACTTTATTATGAGCTCGCATTATCGCTCACCAATGAACTTTAGTGATGACAATCTCAATAACGCCAAAGCGTCATTAACTCGACTTTACACAGCAATGCGAGGATTAAATGCTTCTGATGCAGCCATGGACGAAGTATCACAACGATTTGATTTTGAAAAACGCTTTAACGCGGCATTAGACGATGACTTTAATACGCCAATTGCGCTTAGTGTGTTATTTGATTTAGCTAAATCAGTTAACTCTGCTAGAAGTGAAGATATCGATCTTGCCAATGCATTAGCGCAACTACTGATTAAACTTGGTGACTATATAGGTATTCTGCAAACAGATGCTGATGAATTTTTAACTCAAGGCGTTGATTTATCTAATGAAGACATTGATGCAAAAATTAAACAACGAGACGAGGCAAAAGCCAATAAAGACTTTGCCTTGTCTGATCAAATCCGCGATGAACTTACCGAACTTGGCATCATCTTAGAGGACAGTGCAAATGGCACAAGCTGGCGCCGAGGATAAAGTCGACTGGTCACAAATTGACACCGTTCTACTCGATATGGATGGTACGCTACTTGACCTTAATTTTGATTTACACTTTTGGATGGAATATATGCCATTGGTGTTTGCCAACAAACACAACATGACACATCAAGAAGCCAAAGATAAGGTCTACCCTATCCTTCGTGCAGAAGAAGGTAAGTTGCATTGGTATTGTTTAGATTATTGGCAAAAAATCTTTGAATTAGACATTGCTAAACTTAAAGAGGACGTAGCGCACTTAATCCAAGTTCACCCATTTGTCCTAGATTTTTTACAGCAAGCCAAACAACACAACAAACGTATTTATTTAGTCACTAACGCTCATCGAAAAACTATTCAGCTGAAGATGCGTGTGACTAATTTAGAAGGCTACTTTGATGATATCATCACTTCACATGATTATGGTATTGCCAAAGAGGATCAGGGGTTTTGGCATAAATTGGATGAATCTATTAACCTAGATAAAGCAAGAAGTGTGTTCTTTGATGACTCGGTTCGTGTGCTTCAATCGGCCAAAAAATTTGGTATTGGAGCTGTTGTTGCTATTAGCAAGCCAAGCTCTAAAATTGAAAATAAATCTGTGGAGGGTTTTATCAATATTGAAACTTTTGGACACGCTTTGCCAATAAAGCCACACGCATAAAAAACCCGCTATAAAAGCGGGTTTTTTGCATAAGCTTTATCTATGGAAACTATTCACCACCAATAGCGCTCATTAATGCAAAGCTTTTTACAAATGGATTAGCCATTCTAGGGTCTTTAATCATTGCGCCAAAATCACCAGCTTCAAATTTTAATTTACCCATCGTAACTGCCATGCCCATTGAAGCCATACCTAAAGGCTTGTCAATCCATTTCATCCAGTTTTTCTTGTCTGCACGCATATCCCAATCAGCGCTTTCGCCATTGTAATCACCAGCACGAACACACTCGCCATCCTCAACCACAAAAATACCTGTTGGTGTGCCGTCACCCTTAAAGCCACAAGCGATAGTTGATGAAAAACCAATTTCTGCTAATTTCCCACTAACTTCATCTGATCCATTCCAAGCGTCTTTTAATTGATTCATCCATTCATCTGAAAATAATACTGCCATGTTAATCTCCTATTTATTATCTTTTTAATAAGCTCATTTTTGTAATGAACTTATTTTTTCTCCTCAAGTTTGTTCGCAGAACGAACGCACATATTATGCCCATTAAAGCCGACAATATTGCACTGTTTTATTAAGAAAATACCGACTATTTTTATTGGTACTATAAACAGCTGTTTTAACAAGAAAAATAAAGTTTTAAGTATAATTACAAACTTTATTTTTATTTAAATTCATTGTGCCAAAACTTTGTATATTGTCGGACTCTCATGGGTTTATCCATCCTGAGGTTGTGCAGATTGCCAATCAATGCGATATCGCTATTCACGCAGGTGATATTATCGATGAAACCACACTAGTCCAGTTAAAACCCAAGCAAAAGCTTGTTGCTATTAAGGGTAATAATGATGATCATATTACTTCGCTTGGCAAAGTTGAATTTCTTGAATTTCCAAGTGGAAAAATTGCCATTGAACATGGCCATTTACATGGCCACCATAAGCCGTCGCACGAATCACTAAGAGCGGCTTATCCAGATGTCAAAATAATCATCTATGGGCACACCCATAAACAAGTGATTGATAAAGAATCAAGCCCTTGGGTAATTAACCCAGGTGCATCCGGTGAGATTCGAAATCACGGCGGATCAAAATGTTTTACAATAGATATTCTCGACGATAAAGAGTGGTTAATTACACCGCATATTTTTGACTAACGTTGGCATCATATACCCCTTTATGCATAGAAAATGCTAATGAAAATTAGCCACACCAATGTATAATTAATGCTTTTTTATAAGTAAAAGGTATAACGATGAAAAACGCTTTCTACGCTCAATCTGGTGGTGTAACTGCCGTGATTAACGCTTCTGCTTGCGGTGTAATTGAAACTGCACGCAAACATTCAGACAAAATTGGTACGGTTTATGCTGGTCAAAACGGCATTATCGGCGCACTCACTGAAAACTTAATTGACACCTCTAAAGAAT
>CAZKWW010000044.1:0-7217 GCA_964556635.1 uncultured Candidatus Ruthturnera sp. | reverse complement strand
CCTCTTCTTCAGCAGAGCCACCAATCTCACCCACCATGATGATTGATTTGGTTTGCGCGTCTGCTTCAAACAATTTCAAACAATCAATAAAATTCATGCCTTGAATTGGATCGCCACCAATACCAATACAAGTACTTTGTCCAAGCCCTGTTTGTGTGGTTTGGTGTACGGCTTCATAAGTTAGGGTGCCTGATCGAGACACTACGCCTACGCTACCGGCTTGATGGATATTGCCAGGCATAATGCCAAGCTTACATTCATTAGGGGTGATAACGCCAGGGCAATTAGGGCCAATTAATGTTGAATTTGAATCTTTTAAAATCGCTTTAATTTTAAGCATGTCTTGCACAGGTATGCCTTCGGTAATACAAGCAATAACTGGCATTTCGGCCTCTATGGCTTCAATAATTGATGCGTAAGCAAAGCGAGGTGGTACGTAGATCATCGTGGCACTAGCACCCGTCTCAGTCATAGATTCTTTTACTGAGTTGAATACGGGTAAATCTAGATGGGTTTGCCCGCCTTTACCTGGCGTTACGCCACCTACAAATTGCGTACCGTAAGCAATTGATTGCTCTGAGTGAAATGTACCTTGTTTGCCAGTAAAGCCTTGGGTAATCACTTTAGTATCTTTATTAATCAGTACACTCATGCTGATAACTCCACAATTTTGATCGCTGCTTGGGTTAAGTCTGCTTCGGTGTGAATATCGCAGTTAGATTCGTCTAATAATTTAAGTCCAGCAGGTGCGTTAGTTCCTTCAAGCCTTACAACAATTGGCACGCTCAAACCAACCCTTTCAATAGCTTGCAAAATACCCTCGGCAATTAGATCACAACGTACGATGCCACCAAAGATATTTACCAAAATACCTTTAACATTTTCCTCTGTTTGAATTAGCTCAAAAGCTTTGGAAACTCTATCAGCCGTCGTACCACCCCCCACATCTAAAAAGTTAGCCGGTGAGCCGCCATGATGCTCAATCAGATCCATAGTGGCCATAGCAAGCCCTGCACCATTGACCATACAACCAATTGTGCCATCAAGTGATATGTAATTTAGTTGGTACTCACTAGCCTCGTTTTCTTTTTCATCTTCTTGCGATATATCTCTAAGCTCGACTATATCTTCATGGCGATATAGTGCGTTGTCGTCGAAGTCAATTTTGCCGTCGAGTGCTAATAAGTTATTCTCTGCTGTGGTGATGAGTGGATTGATTTCGATTAAACTCACATCTTTGGTGGTGAAAATCACATACAGACCAATTAATGCATCGCTAAATTGCTTAGCCAGTTCACCCTCAAGGTTAAGCTGTTCGGCAATTGTAAGACAGTCTTTTGTGGTTAGGTTGCCTAATGGGTCAACACCAAATTTAATAATCTTATCTGGTGTTTCAGCAGCCACTTTTTCAATATCCATGCCGCCTTCGGTTGAAGCCAAAACAGTAATCTTTTGGGTTTGACGATCAACCAACAAACCTAAATATAATTCACGTTCAATGTTTTGTCCACCTTCAATCAACAACTGATTAATCGGCAAACCTTTGGCATCTGTTTGCGGTGTGATTAAATTTGAACCAAACAATTGGCTACAAGCCTTTTCAACTTCCTCAATTGAGCGACACAGAATCACACCACCACCTTTGCCACGCCCACCAGCGTGCACTTGTGCTTTTACAACCCAAATATCACCGCCCAATGATATGCAAGCATTTTTGGCTTGAGATACATTATCAATCAACACTGCTTCAGGTGTTTTGATGTTGAATTGCCTAAACAGGGATTTGGCTTGGTATTCGTGTATGTGCATGAAAAAGTGCGTAAAATAAGATGCTTGAATTTTACACTTAATACTTAAAAAAATGGCGAATTACTCTACCAGTCAATTTAAAAATGGCTTGAAACTAATGCTAGATGGCAATCCTTGTTCAATTATTAGCAATGAGATAAGAAAGCCTGGCAAAGGCCAAGCCTCTAACAAAGTTAAATTAAAAGATTTAATTACTGGGAAAACGTTAGAAAAGACCTTTAAATCTGGTGAGTCTGTTGAAGGTGCAGATGTGATGGAATTGGATATGCAGTATTTGTATAACGATGGCAGTGAATGGAGTTTTATGGATCCAGATACTTTTGATCAATATATGATTAATGATAATGCCATGGATGATGTTAGAGGCTACTTAGTAGAGCAAGACATGTGTATCGTCACCCTTTGGAATGATAACCCAATCTCAGTGACACCACCCAACCATGTCATGCTTGAAGTAGTGGATACTGACCCTGGTCTTAAAGGCGATACTGCTGGTACTGGCGGTAAGCCAGCTACAATGAACACAGGTATAGTTGTCCAAGTACCGCTATTTATTAGTATTGGCGAAAAAATTAAAGTCGATACACGTACCAATGAATATGCAGGAAGATCTTAAAGAATACAGCGACTTTTTACAAAAAATTCGTACATTTTTTAACGATCAAAATGTTCTAGAGGTTCAAACACCCACGTTACTTAACACCCCGGCAACGGATGTTTATATTGATTCGTTGCACGTTAAACTCAATCAAGCTATTGGTTTAGAGCAAACCCAATATTTACACACTTCTCCAGAGTTGGAAATGAAAAAACTCTTGGCAAAGGGGAGTGGTGATATTTATCAAGTCTGTCCAGTATTCCGCGACAACGAACAAGGTTCTCAAAACACTAATGAATTTACAATGTTGGAATACTATCGTCTAGGCTTTGATGTTTATCAGCTGATGGACGATATGATTCAGTTATTAAGAGCGTTAGGCGTTGAGTCTCAAGTAACCGAATTATCTTATGCGCAAGCTTTTTTTGAATATGGCGATATTGATATTCTTAATACTGATTTTTCAGCGTTAAAAGTTGTTGCTCAGAAACATGGCTTAACAACAGACTTTGAATGGATCGAAGATTTACAAATTCTACTCTTTACACATCTGATTGAGCCAAAATTACAAGCATTGCCTTTGTGCTTTATTTTTGATTATCCAGCCAGTCAATCTGCTTTAGCCAAGGTGGAAGGCAAAGTGGCACATCGATTTGAATTGTATATGAATGGTGTAGAAATCGCTAATGGTTATGATGAGTTACGCCATGCAGATGAATATAAGATTATATTTGATCAAGAAATAGCAAAGCGTGCAACGCTTAAGAAGCACACACCTGACTTGAATAAAGATTATTTGGAAGCCATTCAGTCATCGCTGCCCAAATGTGCTGGCGTGGCCATTGGAATGAGCCGATTATTCTCACAAATTAATTTAAAATAAGTTATGGTTAAATTGATTTCATTATTGTTGTTTATAGCGCTACCCGTGCAAGCTTTGCAACTTTTGCAGCCAAAAGAAGGGCACGATACGGTTAAGCAACGTCTAGAAGAATCTATTGATGAGCAATCGCTGTCCGCTAAGCAGCTGCTTACTCAGTTGAAAAAATCTGCCAAAAGTGGCAATGCTAGATCTCAATTTAGTTTGGCCAACATGTACCACAAGGGTATTAATGTTAAACAAGATGTGAAGCTGGCTTTTTATTGGTACACTCAGGTTGCTGAACAAGGCTATGCAACGGCCCAATACAGTTTGGCCGAAGATTATTACCATGGCACAGGCGTTGCTCAGGATTTAAGACAAGCTTTGATTTGGTATGAGCAATCTGCTCAGCAAGATTTTGTGGATGCACAATATAAAGCGGCCAAAATGCATCATCAAGGTGAAGGCACTCGAGTAGATTATGATCAAGCACATTATTGGTATGAAAGAGCAGCTCAGCTAGGTTTTGCGCCAGCGCAATTAGAGCTAGCCAAACTCTATGAGGCAGGTTTAGGCACTACAAAAGATTTAAGATTAGCACAACATTGGTATGAAAAAGCCGCCATACAATTAGACGCTGAGGCGCAGTACTATTTGGCCGACTTCTTTGAGCGCGAAGCCAAGCCAATGCAGGCATTGCTTATGTATCAAAAATCAGCAAATCAAGGGTTTACGCTATCTCAATCTCGATTATCAGATTTGTATAATCGCGGTTATTTGGTAAATCAAGATGATGCATTGGCGCTTAAATGGGCGCTTATGGTGGCCAAAAAAGGCGATGCTGACGCACAGTATTTGTCAGCACAAATCTACCATCAAAGTACTCAAGTTGTGCAGGATTTGCCTAAAGCATTACATTGGTACAACAAAGCTGCCGAACAAAACCATGTACAAGCACAATACCAATTAGCAGAGTTATACATAAAAGGCGATGCCATCGATCAAGACGTTGATCGCGCTATAGAGCTTTACCAAGGCGCATCCAATCAAGGTTTGGCCATAGCGCAACACGCATTAGCACTACGTTATTTGCGAGGAGAAGGTGTAGAAAAAGACGATACAAAAGCAACGCAGTGGTTGCTAAAGTCTGCAAAAGGTGGGTACGCACCAGCGCAATATTTATTGGCACTTAGATATAAGCTAGGTCAAGGCATTGAAAAAGATGTTGAGCAAGAAGCCTATTGGTATCAAAAAGCAGCCAATCAGGGCAATGCAGAAGCTCGTTATCATTTGGCTCTATTATTATTAACAGGCGATGGTGTTGATAAAGATTCAGAAAAAGCACTATCAATGTTGCTAAATTTATCAGTACAAGAGCACGCATTGGCGCAGTACCAACTATACAAAATTTACAACCAAGGTGAGATTGTTAACCAAGATGAAACCTTGGCCAAGGTTTATTTACACAGGGCATCAGAGGGTGGATACTCTATTGCCCAATTTCAATTAGGCCATCTTTACCAACAAAAACAGTTGTTGAGGGATGCGGTTAAATGGCTGGAACTTTCTGCTGAGCAAAATTATGCACCTGCCAAATCATTGTTAAGCGACGTCAAGCTAGCGGCAGATAAAATAGCTGAAGAAAAAGCCAATAGCGATAGTACTGAAGTGCTTGAGTCGAATGATATCGATTTAGAAACAACACAGATCCAGCCACCATTAAACAAGATTTCTAATGAGCCTGTTTTTTTAGAAGAAATACCAAATGCTATTCCTAATAAAGACCAGATTGCTCGCTCACTAGCTGACAATACCAAGGTTATGAGTAATATTGAAAAGCTTGTTGTGAGTGCCAAACAAGGCAACCCAATTGCTCAACACAACTTAAGCACCTTGTTTAGCATTGGCGCCTTGGTGCCAAAAGACAACAGAAAAGCCTTTATGTTGATGCAAGAAGCAGCCAAACAAGGATTAACACAATCTCAAAACTCTTTAGCGATGATGTATATCAATGGGGTTGGTGTTGAGCCTAATTATCAATCTGCTTATTTCTGGGCCAGCACTTCGGCGCGTCAAGGTGATAAAGAAGGTCAGAAAATTCTCCTACATTTGATTTCTATTGCTCAATAATGTCAATGGAAGACGGCAAGCAAACATTAGATTTTTGGCAAACACTCACATTAGAACAAATGAACCGATCACAATGGGAGTTGCTTTGTGATGGCTGTGGCCGTTGTTGTTTACATAAATTAGAAGATGAAGATACCAATGAAATTTACTTTACAGATGTGGCCTGTCGTTATTTAGATGAAGAAACTTGCCAGTGTCCACATTACGATACTCGCCAATCTTTAGTACCAGATTGTTTGACCATTTACCCTGATTGGGGTGATAAATTTAATTGGCTACCAAAGACTTGTGCTTATCGGTTATTATCCGAAGGAAAGCCGTTGTTTGATTGGCATCCGCTGATTAGTGGCGATACCAATTCAGTGCATTTGGCTGGTATCTCTGTACGTGGGCGTACCTTTAGAGATGACAAGGTAGAGGAAGAGGCGGTTTATAAACACGTTATTACTTGGGTGGATTAATGAAGAAAATCATAGTATTACTATTTTTATTATTGGTTAAGAGTGCGCTAGCGCAGTGGCCACACGAAAACATATCACAGGCGGTTTTTGCTAAATCAGTAGAAGACAGAACACCCATAGAGATAGTGACAGAGGCTGATGATTCTTTAGGTAAAATCTACTTCTTTACTAATATTCGACATTTAACTGGCGATAAAATTACGCATCGTTGGATTTATAAAGGTAAGATTAAAGCTGAAATCAGTTTTGATATTAAAGGTAAGCGTTGGCGTGTGTGGTCAAGTAAAAATCTTTGGCATACATGGACAGGGCAATGGAAAGTGGAAGTAGTAAATCAACAAAATGAAATACTACTAACAAAAACATTTGAATTTGGAAAGAACGCCTCTTAAAGAGACGCAGGAAAGAAAAAATGGATAAAGTAGTACTCGCTTATTCAGGCGGCTTAGACACCAGCATTATTGCAAAATGGTTAACAGAAACTTATCACTGTGAAGTGGTTACCTTTACGGCTGATATTGGCCAAGGTGAAGAGGTTGAGCCAGCACGTGCCAAGGCAGAAGCCATGGGCATTAAAGAAATTTATATTGAAGATTTACGTGAAGAATTCGCCCGTGATTTTGTTTTCCCTATGTTTCGTGCGAATGCCATTTATGAAGGCGAATACTTACTCGGCACTTCAATTGCACGTCCTTTAATTTCTAAACGTTTGGTCGAAATTGCTAATAAAGTAGGCGCTGATGCTGTATCACACGGCGCGACTGGCAAGGGTAATGATCAAGTACGTTTTGAGCTCAATGCTTATGCACTAGACGCAGATATCCAAGTGATCGCACCTTGGCGTGAGTGGGATTTGTCATCACGCGAATCACTGATGAGTTATGCAGAGCAACACGGCATTGAAATTGATTACCAAAAACAAAACAAAAAATCCCCTTATTCGATGGATGCCAATCTTTTGCACATCTCTTATGAGGGCGATATTTTAGAAGATCCTTGGGCCGAGCCAGAAGACGACATGTGGCGTTGGACAGTATCGCCTGAAAACGCACCAGACAAAGCTGAATACATAGAGCTTACTTATGAGAAGGGCGATATTGTCGCCATTAATGGTGAAGCAATGAGCCCGGCAACGGTGATGGAGTATTTAAATAAGTGTGCTGGTGCACATGGTATTGGCCGTGATGATATTGTTGAAAATCGTTTTGTTGGTATGAAATCACGCGGTTGTTATGAAACTCCTGCCGGCACGGTAATGTTAAAAGCGCATCGTGCAATGGAATCTCTTACACTTGATCGTGAAGCAGCACACCTTAAGGATGAGCTCATGCCAAAATATGCTGAGATGATTTACAAC
>CAZKWW010000043.1:0-7223 GCA_964556635.1 uncultured Candidatus Ruthturnera sp. | reverse complement strand
TGTTCATCATGTTCATCATGTTCATCATGTTCATCATGTTCATCATGTTCATCATTTGCTACATATATTTTTCTTTGCTGAGGTAAGTTACTTAATGTTTTATTTAAGCCTTCTTCCATATTTGGATGAATGGCAATAACAAGATCAGCGTTTTCAATCATAGATAGCTGTGAAGGTTTTAGGTGAAAATGATGTGCTGATTGATTAGTTTTTAGCAAAAGCTTTGGTTTTGTAATGCCTTGAGTGATGCTAGATACAATTGAGTGAATCGGTTTAATGCTGACAACAACATTGGGAGCGGCAAAAACACCACTACTTATAAACCATACTAATAAAACAAAACGTAAATACATGGCCGGTATTATACTCACTTAGAGCATATGAATATTGCACGCTTAGGTGCTGGCAAGCCTTCAATAGTTAAGTTAGCATCATTAGGATCTAGAAAGTCTTGAAGAGATTGGGTGTTGTCGCCAATCCAATGAGTGGCTCGTTGTTCTTCGGGGGTGGTTTTGGTGACGTCGACTAATTTAATATTGTTAAAACCAGTTTTCTCCAGCCAAGTGTGTAATGTGTCTGTTGATGGCAAACACCAAACATTGCGCATTCTGGCGTAGCGATCTTCTGGGATAAGTTGTTCACCATGAATCGCATCGATCACCAAAGTTTCTAAAACAAGTTCACCACCTTCTGTCATTGCATTTTTAAGCTGTTGTAAATGAGCCATATGGTCTTTTTGATGATAAAGTACCCCCATGGAAAATACCGTATCAAATATTGCTTTACTAGGTATTTGTTCTAACTTTAACGGCAAAACAAAAGCGTTAGGTGAATTGTTAATTAATGAGCGTATGGCTTGGAATTGATAATTGAACAATAAAAATGGTTCAATGCCCAATGCGATTTTGGCACCTGATAGCGCCATCAGGTAAGTAAAGTAGCCGTTACCTGCGCCAACATCAAGTACTATTTTATCTTTGAGCGGCTTGATATGAGGGATGACTCTGCCCCATTTCATATCGCCACGCCATTCGCTGTCAAGTTGTAAATCAGCTATTTGATAAGGGCCTTTGCGCCAAGGCATCAGTTGCTTTAAAGAATTTTCTAAAGACTCTTTGTTAATATTTTGTGAATTAATCTTTAAATAAGGCGCGATATATTGAATGCTTCCTTTTGGCTGGGTTTTGATGAGCTTTATGGCTTTTTCCCATCTGGGGATATTGCCATTATTAACAGACAGCGCTTGGGCTGAAGCGTCGATTAAATCTTCACATATTTTAGCTAATTTTGACTCAGAACACTGTTTTGAAAAATCATCAAGCATAAACATTTACAGTAAAAAAATAACCCGTTATAATAACCAAAGATAAATTAATTTTAACCTTTTTGGAGATGTAAATAATGATGAAAAGTACCTTGAGTTTTGTAGCAGCATTTGCTTTAGCAACGAGTGTAATGGCAGGTGGTGATGACCGCGATATGGGCCCAGTTGAATCGTTTGATGAAATGGCACCAACGGCTGATCAAACTGTTGTAGGCAACCAAGATCCACAAGAGATGACATTGACTGATACATCTAAAGTGATCGGCACAACACCTTCAGGCGCTGCAGTAACTAAAGCAGCGCATATTGCTTGTAAAGATAGATTAGGCTTGTCTGATGATAATATTGCTCGATTCGTTGATGCCCTAGCTACTAACTCTGTTTATAACACTGGCCCAATTGATGCGATGGGTACATTGTTCTCGCCAAACAGATGGGCGGATTACTACATTTGTGTTGAAGAGTTTTAAATAAATTAAGTATTTAAAATAATAAAAAAGCCCGCGATGCGGGCTTTTTTATTGTCTATTGAGTTTTATGATTAGATTTCAAGTAATGAGTTTTCTTTTTCACTCAGTTTTTCATCAATTGATTTTACGTGATCATCGGTGATTTTTTGAATATTGTCTTCTGCTTTTCTAGCATCATCTTCTGAGATTTCTTTTTCTTTTAATAACTCTTTAAAATCAGAATTAGCATCACGTCGAATATTACGAATAGCGACTTTGGTTTGCTCAGCCTCATCTTTAACCACACGCACTAATTCACGACGACGCTCTTCAGTGAGTGGCGGTAGAGGAATACGCATCACTTGACCGACTGTTTGTGGATTAAGACCTAAATCAGAGGTAATAATGGCCTTTTCAACGACAGCCACCATGTCTTTTTCCCATGGCGATACTTTGAGAGTGCGAGAATCTTCAGCACTAATATTGGCTACTTGTGAAATTGGCACCATTGAGCCGTAATAATCAACTTGGATTTGCTCGAGTAACGATGGATGAGCACGGCCTGCACGAATTTTACTAAAAGCATTTTCTAGTGATGCTACCGTCTTGTTCATGCGCTCATTAGCGTCTTGTTGAATTTCATTTAACATATCTTTTCCTTTGATTATTGGCCTACGATAGTGCCGAATGGTTTACCTTTTAAAATATTGGATAGGGTTTTTGGATCTTCAAGCATGCTGAATACACAAATCTCTAGCCCATGTTCACGACATAAGGCAAAAGCAGCGGTGTCCATAATTTGTAAATTTTTCTCAATGGCCTCACTAAAGCTGAGCGTTTCGTAACGAGTTGCATTGGGGTTTTTCATTGGATCATCAGTGTAAACGCCGTCTACTTTAGTAGCTTTAAAGACAACATCTGCCTCAATTTCAATACCTCGTAGTACGGCGCCTGTATCCGTTGTAAAGCATGGGCTACCTGTGCCTGCTGAGAAGATGACAACCTTGCCCTTACTGAGCGCTTGTTTGGCTTTGTTATGATCAACTGGATCACACACGCCACCACCAATTGGGAAGCCAGACATAACCAATGCATCAACGCCTGATCGTTTACAAGCATCTGAAATAGCAAGCGCATTAATAACTGTGGCTAACATACCCATATGGTCACCGGTAACACGGTTCATGCCAGCTTGCGCCAATGCAGCACCTCTAAAAATATTACCACCACCAACAACAATGCCTACTTCTACTTTTTGATCAAGTGCCGATTGAATAATGTTAACAACTTTATTCAGCGTATCTGGATCGACAGTATTTTCAGTGCTAGCCAAAGCTTCACCACTGAGTTTTAATAAGATGCGTTTATATTTGCTCATTCTTAACAGAGTCGTTAAATTATTGATGATTTTACATTGCATGAGCGTTATAATTAACCCTTTGTCCGACATATTTTCATAGCATTAGAATGGATCAGATTAGTATTCGTGGCGCTAGAGTCCACAACTTAAAAAATATCGATATTGATATCCCTAGAAATAAGCTGGTTGTTATTACTGGTTTGTCTGGTTCGGGCAAATCATCATTAGCCTTTGATACAATTTATGCGGAAGGACAGCGCCGTTATGTAGAATCTTTGTCGGCTTATGCGCGCCAGTTTTTGTCTTTAATGGAAAAGCCTGATGTCGATCATATCGAAGGTTTGTCTCCTGCGATTTCTATTGAACAAAAAGCCACTTCACATAATCCTCGTTCAACCGTTGGCACAATTACTGAAATCTACGATTATTTAAGATTATTGTTTGCACGGGCTGGCTTACCAAAGTGCCCTGAACATAAAATTGATCTAGTCTCACAAACTGTTTCACAAATGGTGGACAGCATTATGTCACTACCTGAAGGTGAGAAAATTATGCTACTTGCACCTGTGGTGCAAAATCGCAAAGGTAGCCATACAAAGATGTTAGACGAACTTTCTCACCAAGGTTTTTTGCGTGCACGTGTTGATGGAGAGATTGTTTACTTGGACGATATGAATGAACTTGATGGTAAGGTTCATCACACTATTGAAATTGTTGTTGATCGCCTTAAGGTGAGAGAAGATATTGTTTCTCGTTTATCTGAATCTTTAGAAACAGCATTGAATTTGAGCGCTGGTTTGGTGCGCGTTGCATCAATGGAAGAAGAATCTGAGCAAGATGAGTTGGTATTTTCTGCCAAGTTTTCTTGTGTTGAGTGTGGTTACTCATTAGAAGAGTTAGAGCCAAGATTGTTTTCATTTAACAATCCAGTGGGCGCTTGTCAGAGTTGTGATGGTTTAGGTGTTAAAGATGTTTTTGATGAAGAAAAAGTGGTGGCCAATCCTGAACTGAGTTTGGCTGATGGTGCAATTTATGGCTGGAGTCGATCGAATGCTTATTTTTATCAAATTTTAATGTTGGTGGGGCAGCATTACAACTTTAGTATTGATACCCCGTATGAATTATTGAGTGATGAGCATAAGCATATTGTTTTATACGGTAGTGGCGATGATGAAATTGATTTTTCAAAAATCAAAGGTCGAAAAGGTTGGTCAAATAAAGCCAAGCCATTTGATGGCGTAATTCCAAGAATGATGCGACGTTATGAAGAAAGCGAAATTCGATCTGTGCGAGAAGAGCTATCACGCTATGTCGTAACAAAAAACTGTAGTAGTTGCGAGGGCGACCGACTGAACGAATCGGCCAGAAATGTGTTTATTGGTGATTACAATTTATCTAATATTACCAAGCTTTCTATTGCTAATATTTATAAATTTTTTAAAAATTTAAAGCTTGAAGGTGCACGAGGTGAAATTGCAGACAAAGTTTTAAAAGAAATCATTCAGCGTTTAGAGTTTTTAATTAATGTTGGATTAGAGTATTTAAGTTTAGAGCGTCGATCTAGTACGCTTTCTGGTGGCGAAGCTCAGCGTATTCGGTTGGCTAGTCAAATTGGTGCAGGCCTGATGGGTGTATTGTATGTGTTGGATGAGCCCTCTATCGGCCTTCACCAAAGAGACAATGAAAAATTACTCAACACCCTAACTTATCTGCGAGATATTGGTAATACCGTTATTGTAGTAGAGCATGATGAAGATGCGATTAAACAAGCAGATTACGTGATTGATATTGGTCCAGGTGCTGGTGTACATGGCGGTGAAATTATTGCTTGTGGCACACCACAAGCAGTGAGTGACAATCTTAAATCTCTGACAGGAGATTACATTAGTGGTCGTCAGCGTATTGAGATTCCAAGTGAGCGAAAAACCTCGACAAACTGGTTGAGCATTAAAGGCGCCTCAGGCAATAATCTTGACGGGGTTGATTTATCAATTCCAGTGGGTGTTCTGACTTGTATTACCGGTGTTTCAGGTTCTGGAAAGTCCACACTAATTAACGACACTTTGTATTCTTTGG
The DNA here is from genome assembly GCA_964556635.1 of uncultured Candidatus Ruthturnera sp. GTDB lineage: Bacteria > Pseudomonadota > Gammaproteobacteria > PS1 > Pseudothioglobaceae > Thioglobus_C. The sequence continues at coordinate 2,014 of CAZKWW010000043.1, read as the reverse complement.
CTGCGAGAGAGCTCAATCGTGCACAAACAACACCTGCTGCTCACACCTGTGTTGAAGGGCTTGAATATTTTGACAAGGTGGTTAATATTGATCAAAGCCCAATTGGCAGTAAACCACCTTCAAATCCAGCCACTTATACGGGCGTATTTTCTTTAATTCGTGATTTATTTTCTCAAACTCTAGAGGCGCGTTCGCGTGGTTATAAATCTGGGCGTTTTAGTTTTAATGTTAAAGGTGGGCGCTGTGAGGCCTGTAAGGGTGACGGGTTGATTAAAGTAGAGATGCACTTCTTGCCAGACATTTATGTGCCTTGTGATGTGTGTAGTGGGCATCGATACAATCGTGAAACTTTAGAGATTTTCTATAAAGGCAAGACCATTGCACAAGTTTTAGAAATGACAGTTGAGGATGCAGTCATATTTTTTGAGCCTATGCCAAAAATTAAGCAAAAACTGCAAACGTTAATGGATGTTGGTCTGTCGTATATAACTTTAGGTCAGAATGCCACTACCTTGTCCGGTGGTGAAGCGCAGCGAATTAAACTGGCTAAGGAATTATCGAAAGCGGACACTGGTCAAACCCTTTATATTTTAGACGAGCCAACAACAGGTTTGCATTTTCATGATATTAAGCAGCTGTTAGCAGTCATTAATCGTTTGCGTGAGCGTGAAAATACCATCGTGATTATTGAGCACAATTTAGATGTGATTAAAACTGCAGATTGGATTGTGGATCTGGGGCCAGAAGGCGGTGACAAGGGAGGCAAAATTATTGCAACTGGCACACCTGAAGAAGTGGCAAAAACTAAAGGCTCTTACACTGGGCAATATTTAAAAACTTACTTGTAATTTTTTAACTTCTGACATTTCAAAATCTTTTATTTCATATAAGTATTTTTTAGACCCTTTAGTCAATTTTATAGTGACTGGCAAGTATCGATATTCAGATAAAAAGTAAGCCTGTATATTGTTGTTTTCACTATCAATTCGCTCTACTTTGATAGTCTTAAAAGTTTGGTTGTCAATTGTAATGGTTTGGCTTTCAGTTTTTTTATAGTATTGTTGCTCAATCGACTTCCCGTCAGCTACTTGGTAGCTAAATTCAGATTGACTTGGTTTGTCTTTAAGGTCGTACGACAATGCTAAAAATAAACTAAGTGGATCAACAATATTGCCTTGTTTTGTCTTCCAAGTAACGACATTCGGTTGAGTTTTAGTTAAGCCAGACATAATAGTGCCATTTTTTGAATAAATATCAATAACGTAGTTTTCAGTAACTTGTTTGTCTTCTTGCTCTAGAATTTGGTAGTTAATACTATCAACACCTTCTTTATTGGTTGAAAAAGTGGAGCTTGCAGATATGGTGTAATCCTTAATCATGGCAGCTAGACCCGAAGTTTTGGCATTGGCGGTATAAAAATACTGGTCGCCCACTTCATGTAGCGTTCTGACTTCTTCGGCAATTTTAATGCCATTGATTGAGAGTTGATAATTTGCTGTGTGCGGCTCAAAAGCAAAGACAGTGTTAATATAGAAAAATAGGATTGAAATGATTAGTTTCATAGTATTTTTCCATCTAAAACGGCATTATCATTTTCTAATTTAAGCCTGCCCTGGGTAAACCAATGAATCACTTGAGGATAGAGTTTGTGTTCTTCCACCAATACTCTTTTGGCTAGAGAGTCACTGTTGTCATTAGCCAATACAGCGACACGACTTTGAGCGATAATAGGGCCACCATCAAGCTCGGCAGTGACAAAATGAATACTCACGCCATGTTCGCTTTCGCCTGCATCAATTGCACGCTGATGGGTGTTTAGGCCTTGAAATTTTGGCAGTAAAGAAGGGTGAATATTTAGCATTTTCCCACAATAACGTTGAGCAAATGCTTCGGTAAAAATTCGCATAAATCCTGCCAAAATTACAATGTCAGGATTATATTGATCAATGGTTTTGCTAATGGCTTGATCACACGCCTCTCTAGAATCAAATTCAGTGTAATCAACAATGTGAGT
>CAZKWW010000042.1:0-7240 GCA_964556635.1 uncultured Candidatus Ruthturnera sp. | reverse complement strand
ACGCTGATTTGTCCCGATTGCTAGCGTTACTACCTTGAGTAGTTAAAACAAGCTAAAGCAGGAGTTCTTCTAAAAGACCCGCTTTATGGGTTTTTTTAATTTTTAGGAGAATAAAAATGATATTTACTTCCGAATCTGTTTCTGCTGGTCACCCAGATAAAGTTTGTGACCAAGTTTCTGATGCTATTTTAGATGCAGCATTAGCCCAAGACAAAAATTCACGCGTTGCAGTTGAGACACTGGTTAAAGACAACCATGTTGTATTGGCTGGTGAAATTACCACTGGCGCCAGTATTGATTACGATCAAATCGTACGCGATACAATTATCGGCATTGGTTACGATAAAGAAGAATACGGCTTTAATGGTCACACCTGTGATATTACTAATTTATTAGGCGAACAATCACAAGATATCGCCATGGGTGTAGACGAATCATCTGATCACGAACAAGGCGCAGGTGACCAAGGATTAATGTTTGGTTATGCTTGTAATGCAACTGATGTACTGATGCCAGCACCTGTGTTGTATGCACACCGTTTGGTTGCCAAACAAGCAGAACTGATGAAAAATGGCACATTACCGTGGTTACGTCCTGATGCAAAATCACAAGTTTCTTGTCATTATGATGGTCATAAAATTGTCGGTATTGATGCGGTGGTGCTTTCTACCCAGCACGATGCAGACATTTCGCAAGCAGACTTAAAAGAAGCCATCTTAGAAGAAGTGATTAAGCCAGTTTTGCCAAGCGAATGGCTAACAGATTCAACCAAATTCCACATCAATCCAACCGGCCACTTTGTGATTGGTGGCCCGGTGGGTGACGCAGGTTTGACTGGTCGTAAAATTATTGTTGACACTTATGGCGGCATGGCACGTCATGGTGGTGGCGCATTCTCAGGCAAAGACCCATCAAAAGTGGATCGCAGCGCTGCCTATGCAACCCGCTACGTGGCCAAAAATATTGTGGCTGCCGGCTTGGCCGACAAGTGCGAAATTCAAGTATCTTACGCCATTGGTGTGGCTGAACCTACATCAATTAGCATTGAAACATTTGGCACAGGTAAAGTATCAGATGAAACAATTGAAACATTAGTGGCCGAGCATTTTGATCTGCGCCCTAAAGGCTTGATTGCAATGCTAGATCTTAAGCGTCCAATCTACCAACAAACGGCTAGTTATGGTCATTTTGGCCGTACAGAAGATGCCATCAGTTGGGAAAAAACTGACCGCGCACACTTACTAAAATAATCGTTTAAAGGTATAATTACCTTTTCGCCAAGGAGCGCTGCATTGGGAACTCCCATCAGGCTTGGCAATCAAAACGGCGCTCATTTTTATTATGCTTTTAGGAGATAAAAATGAGCAACCCCACACTAGATAACAACGACTACAAAGTTGCCGATATGGCATTGGCTGATTACGGCCGTAAAGAAGTAGAATTAGCTGAAGCTGAAATGCCAGCACTCATGGCCCTACGTACAAGATACGCAGCTGAGCAACCACTCGCTGGCGCTAAGATTTTAGGCTGTATTCACATGACCATTCAAACTGCAGTGCTAATGGAAACTTTGGTTGACCTTGGTGCACAAGTTCGTTGGTCAAGTTGTAATATTTTCTCAACCCAAGATCACGCTGCAGCGGCAATGGTGGCAGCTGATATCCCAACCTTTGCCTGGAAAGGCGAGACTGAAGAGGAATTCTTGTGGTGTATCGAGCAAACGATTTTATCGGATGGCAAACCTTGGGACGCCAACATGGTACTTGATGATGGTGGCGATCTAACCGAGATGCTACATGACAAATATCCAGAAATGCTTAATGATATTCACGGTATTAGTGAAGAAACCACAACCGGCGTTCACCGCCTGCTTGAAATGATGGAAGAAGGCACACTTAAAGTACCAGCCATCAATGTCAATGATTCAGTCACTAAAAGTAAAAATGACAACAAATACGGCTGTCGCCATTCACTCAACGATGCCATCAAACGTGGTACTGACATGCTAATGTCGGGCAAAAAAGCACTGGTTATTGGCTATGGCGATGTCGGTAAAGGCTCTGCACAATCGCTTCGCCAAGAAGGCATGATTGTGAAAATTTCTGAAATCGATCCAATCTGTGCCATGCAGGCTTGTATGGATGGCTTTGAGGTTGTTTCTCCTTACTTTGATGGTGTTAACACGGGTACTGTTGAAGGTATTAATAAAGACTTATTAGCAACAACCGATTTAATCGTAACCACAACGGGCAATCTTAACGTCTGTGATAGCGCCATGCTGCAAAGCGTTAAAGCGGGCTCAGTGGTTTGTAACATCGGCCACTTTGATAATGAAATTGACACGCAATTCATGCGCGACAACTGGCGTTGGGACGAGGTTAAACCTCAAGTTCACCGCGTATTTAGAAGTGACGATAAAAACGATTACTTAATTTTATTATCTGAAGGTCGCTTGGTTAACCTTGGTAATGCAACGGGTCACCCAAGCCGAATTATGGATGGTTCATTTGCCAATCAAGTGTTGGCACAAATGCATTTATTTGATGCAAAATTTGCAGATTTGGGTGGTGATATTTATGTCGAAGTTCTACCGAAAAAACTCGACGAAGAAGTGGCAGCTGGCATGGTAGGTGGTTTTGGTGGTGTGCTAACCACACTAACGGACACTCAAGCTGATTATATCAATGTACCTAAGGATGGCCCGTTCAAGCCGGAATCTTACAAGTACTAAAAAAGTGTTAAATACTTAAAAAATGCGAGATTTTCTCGCATTTTTTATGTCATTTTAAAAATTTACAAAATTTTTCACAACACAGCTAAATCATGGATAAAAAGTCGGTTTTTTCGATCAAAAACACCCTGTTTTTAGCCAAAATAAAGGAAAATCCATACTTTTATTCACCCATTTTAAAAATTTCGTAATTTTTTTATGCAAGATTTAATCTTTCAATCAAAACAAAACTTTGAAACTGCCTTCACTAACGGCTTGGATGAAATGTTAGAGTATGACGAATTAGGCGTTTTTATTCTGGTGTTGGCGAATGCACTGTTTGACGACAAACTTTGGAAAAAACTAAAACCAAAACTGGCTAACAAATTTGAACAACTAAAATCTCAACCGATTACTGGCGCAGCTGATGATGTCGATGTATTTAATCAACTGATCAAGCTTGATTTTGATAATCTTCAGGTGACTGAGTGGCGCGATATTGGTGGTTTTGAGCTGCAGTACAACCCACTACGGGCACTACGCCCGAAACGACTATCGAATACGAAAACCAAAGGTATGAGTATTGCTTTTGATAAAGATGGTTTTAACTTTAACAAGCCATTTTTAGAAAAAGAGATTTTTTGGGAAGGGCAATTTTTCTCTAAGAAAATTTCGCTTTTATACAATAAATTCCCTTTTGCACCGCTACATGGTTTGGTGGTGGTTGAACGCGAACAACAACACCCTCAACTACTCACCTTTGAATTGCATCAGTTTGCTTGGATGATGGCCAACGCCATGTCTATTGGTACACCTGGGTTTTCATTGGCTTATAACGCTTACGGCGCATATGCTTCGGTAAATCATTTTCACTTGCAGTGTTTTGTTAGAGAAAAACCATTGCCACTTGAACATGATGAAAAATACCCACTGATTAACCATTGGTTTGCCAGTGTTGGCGATGCTTGGGAATTTATCGAAGCCTTACACGCAGATGAGCAACCTTATAACTTAGTCTATCAAAATAATAAAATTTTGTGTATTGTGCGTAAACGCCAAGATGATTATACGCACGCTGACTGGACGGCAGGCTATGCCTGGTATGAAGCTTGTGGTGGTGTTAGTACTTTTGATTTAGAGCGCTTTAACAGCCTAACCGAGGCAGATTTAAAAACAGAGCTAAATAAGCTTGTTATTAAATAATATAGTTTTTTAAAACATTATTGTAAAATCGTTTTTTTTTTTTTGCTATAATCATCTCATTGTTAAAAAACGTCATGTTTTTAATAATACCGCTAAAAGACTTAATATCTCCATATATTAATAATCTGTCTTTTGGTTTTTGGGGGTTTAAACTTAATTCTTCTCGGCTTTAATCAAAGCCCCCATCTTTTAACTCTCAAGCTCTTTTCAAATAAGTCATACACACGCTATTGATGCGGTAAAATTTTTTGTTATTTTTCCTAATTTTCGTATGTCAATTTCAGACTTAGATGCAAGCGCATCGTTTCAAAATCTAATTTTAAAATTACAGTCATTTTGGGCTTCTAAAGGCTGCACACTATTACAACCTTTTGATATGGAAATGGGTGCGGGCACTTTCCACCCAGCTACTTTTTTGCGTGCCATTGGCCCAGAGCCTTGGAAAGCAGCCTATGTTCAGCCTTCACGTCGCCCTACTGATGGTCGCTATGGTGAAAACCCAAACCGCCTTGGACATTATTATCAATTTCAAGTATTACTTAAACCATCACCTAAAGATATTCAAGATCTTTATTTAGAATCACTCACCGAGATTGGTATTGATCTCACCATGCACGATGTGCGTTTTGTTGAAGACAACTGGGAATCACCAACACTAGGTGCTTGGGGCTTGGGCTGGGAAATTTGGCTTAACGGCATGGAAGTTTCACAATTTACCTATTTTCAACAAGTGGGTGGTTTGCCCTGTAAGCCGGTTGCCGGTGAGCTAACTTATGGCTTAGAGCGTTTAGCCATGTACCTACAAGGCGTAGATAGTGTGTTTGACCTAGTTTGGGTTGAAGGTGTGAGTTATGGCGATGTATTTCATCAAAATGAAGTGGAACAATCAAAATACAATTTTGAAATTGCCGACACTGATGTGCTGTTTAGACAGTTTGACGAGGCTGAAGCCATGAATGAAAAACTGATTGAAGAGTCACTACCCTACCCAGCTTATGAACAAGTGATGAAAGCCTCACACTTTTTTAACTTACTCGATGCACGTCATGCCATTAGTGTGACTGACCGAGCAAGATTTATTCGTCGTGTACGTGCCATGAGTCAAAAGGTTGCACAAGCGTATTATGATTCTCGAGAAGCTTTAGGTTTCCCAATGGTGGAGAAAAAATAACAGGCGAATGCAACTCTTTTCTAAACTTTATCAAAAAGCACTAGATTGGGCGCAGAGCAAATACGCTGTTTATTGGCTGTCGGTTGTTAGTTTTTTAGAGTCTAGCGTTCTACCCTACCCACCGCCAGATGTTATTTTGGCACCGATGTCGCTCAAACAACCTAACAAGGCTTATCGTTACGCACTAATTTGTACCATTACTTCAGTACTGGGAGGCTTGGCTGGTTATTTTCTAGGTGAAATATTATTAGCCTTTTTGCTTGAATATAATTTAATTAAAGCACCCATGGTTGATACCGCTAAAGCTTGGTTTGATCGATACGATATTTGGTTTGTTGGTTTGGCGGCGTTTAGCCCATTGCCTTATAAATTAGCCACCATTACCGCTGGCACCATGAATATGGCACTATTGCCATTTATCTTAATCTCTTTATTGGCACGTGGTGCTCGCTATTATTTAGTGGCTTTTTTGGTGAGAAAATTTGGTGATCAGGCTGACACATGGTTACAAAAACACATTGATCGGTTGGGTTATATCCTAATTGTGGTTGTTATCTTAGGAATTTGGTATGTTAATTAAATCATTATTTGTTATTTTTATTTCTGTTGTGCTTGGCGGTTGTTTTTCTTCTTCCCCCAAACCAAAAGTGATTATTGTTGAAAAATCAATCAATCAACATAATATTGATCAAACGCGTTTGGCTAATGACGTGACTGTGGTTAAAAAAACCAAGAAAATAAAAAAGAAGGTTAGTAAAAAAAGTTGGACTATCCCGGTAGCAGGAAAGATTGTAAAAACTTTTTCAAAAAAACACACTGGCTTAACCTTTAACACCAAGCCAGGGCAAACTGTACGTGCTATTCGTGATGGTGTAGTCGCCTATAGTGGCGATAAAATGAAAAGCCACGGCAAGATGATTATTATTAAACACCCGCTAGGCTTTTATAGTGCTTATACACGCAATCAAAGTTTAAAAGTTAAAGATGGCGATGAAGTAAAAAAGGGGGAGATTATTGCGTTAACTGGGCAGGATGATTTTTACTTCGAAATGAAAAAATTTGAAACACCAATTAATCCACTCAAATACTTGAAATAACAGCTAAAATAAGCCACATGAATGAATTTTTACAAAATTTAACACCACTTGAAGTTGTCGGTATTTTATTTGCTGTCGCTTTTGTTGTGCACTTTATCTTGGGTGTCATACTTAAAAAAATTATTTCTCATACAAGTAAAACCAAAATCCAATGGGATGATCATCTGATCAAAGCTGTTTCTGCGCCACTTAAAGTGCTGATTTGGTTTGGCTGGATTTATTTTTCTATCAATGCTTTCAAAGGGCAAGTTGAAGCCCTAGCCAAGGTGATTAAATACATTGATATTGCGCCAATCTTTATTATTACCTGGGGTGTGATTCGAGTTGTCTCTGGTGTTGAAAACTATATGCTTGAGCGTGATACCAATGTTGACAACGACTCAGTTAGACTATTCTCTCGCTTAATCAAAATTTTAATCGTTATTGCTATTGCGCTAGGTGTTGCACAATACTTAGGTTTCTCAATTTCTAGCTTGCTTACTTTTGGTGGTGTTGGTGGTATTGTCATGGGTTTTGCTGCTAAAGACATGCTCAGTAATATTTTTGGCGGACTAATGATTCAAATGGATAAACCCTTCTCAACCGGTGATTGGATTCGATCATCCAAATTTGAAGGCACAGTGGAAAAAATCGGCTGGCGTATGACGCGTATTCGCACATTTAGTAAAAACCCAGTCTACATCCCTAACTCTATTTTTGCCTCAATTCCAATTGAAACACCCTCACGCATGACCAATCGTCGTATTAAAGAAGTGGTTGGTATTCGTTATGATGATATCGCACAAATGCCAGCTATTGTTGCCGAAGTGGAAGCTTTATTAAGAGAGCATAAGGACATTGATCAATCTGAATCTCTACGTGTGTATTTCAATTACTTCAATGCTTCATCGCTTGATTTTAATGTGTACGCCTTCACCAAGACTACCAGCAAAGACGAATATCAACGCGTAAAGCAGCAAATACTACTGAGCGTTGCAGACATCATTGCTAAACACAAGGCTGAAATCGCCTACCCAACGCAAACACTACATATTCAAAAGTAATGTCGTTGTCTAAATT
>CAZKWW010000041.1:0-7301 GCA_964556635.1 uncultured Candidatus Ruthturnera sp. | reverse complement strand
TCAAAAAACCCGCTTTATGCGGGTTTTTTATTGCCTCAAATTTGGTAATCGTATTGGCCTAGCTTGTTGTACTTAATAATGGACTGCACAGTTTCAACATAATCATAGCCAATTTCAGCGTAGTTTTCTAAACCTTCGGCCAAACCTATTCCAGTGACTGCCTGCCCGGTATCACGTTTATGTTTTCTAATTTTTCTAAGTGTATCGTAAGCCGAGTTCCGATTAATAGAGCGCATATAATAGGCGAGACCTTTAGATAGAGAGGCGAATCTTGCTATCTCATGAGTTGCGCCTTTGTTGCGCTTAAGTGGCACAACGCCACAGCCTTTTTTGAAACACCAAAGACCAAAAAAGTTATGATAATATTTGGCAAATCGAGACCTTCCCCAATTTGATTCATAAGCAGCCTGCGCCAAGACTAAAGAGGCAGGAACAATATCAACTGAGCTAAGCAGACCTTCGTTATTAGTACCATCTTTAAATCGGTAATACTTCTTAAGTGCGATTAGCTTATTTTTACTAATGGTGTTGGCTTTAATGCTGTTTCTTAGCTCAATAATTTTAGAATTTTGTCTTTGTATCTCTGGCAGTAAGTATTCAAAAAAAACCTTCTTCCTTTCTTTGACGTCTGTTATTTTTTCAAAATCAGGCGCGCGTTTTGAATTCATCCATGCTTCTAACCCCCAAAATTCATTTGCATGAATCGGGCTGGAAAATAGGATGAAAATAATCAGTAATTTTTTAAATTTCAATTCGTTCACAAGAGCCAGAAATGACCTCTTTTATCTTTATTTTTTCAATGGGTAAGCGAGCTAAATGCGATTTGATCACTCGAATAACACCTGCATGTGCAACGATTAAAACGGATTGGCATTGTTGTTTGTTTTGAATAATTGGTGCTAATACTGACAAAACTCTTACTTGAAAATCAACCAATTTTTCAGCATTCGGTGGGCGATTAGCAATAGGGTTGGCTTTAAATTGATCAACAATATCTTGGCCAATTTCGCTCGAGCTCTTGCCTTGCCAGTCACCAAATCCTAACTCTTCTAGTTCATTAAATATTTGGTAAGGTGTATCTTGCGTGGTAGACAAATGTTTAGCAAAATCAGCACAACGAACAAGAGGTGATGTGGCAATAAAATCCCAAGTTTTATTTTGTGTAGAGTCTAGCATTTGCTGCCAGCCTCTCTCGGTGAGAGCATCGTCTTGATTGCCACGATACAGGCGACCACCTTCGGGCTCACCATGTCTCAACAAGTCAAGAATCATTCGTTAACTTGTTCTCTCGACATTAGGTGGTTAACCGCTTCAGTTGGCGTTATTAGGTCTTGAGTAACTTGATAAACTTGCTCACAGATCGGCATTTCGATTTGGTTTTTGTTTGCAATCGATAACACCAATTCGAGTGTATTTAAACCTTCGACTGTAGCACCAACATTATCTAGTGCTTGTTCAACACTTTGGTTATTGGCCAACTCTTTGCCAAACCGACGATTTCTTGATAAGTCATCAGAACAAGTGAGAACCAAATCGCCTAGCCCTGACAAACCATTAAAGGTTGATTCTTGTGCACCAAGCGCCTTTCCAAGACGAATCATTTCAGCGAGTCCTCGAGTAATTAATGCTGCTTGTGTATTAGCACCATAACCTAAACCTGCCGCAATGCCAGCAGCAATAGCGAGAATATTTTTAACCGAGCCGCCTACTTCCACACCGATGATATCTTCATTAGTGTAAGCTCTTAGTGTTTTGGTTCGCAAGGCTTTAGCCCAATAGTCTCGAGTAGCTTTATTGGTTGAAGCAACAGTGAGTGCAGTAGGTTTATGACTGGCAACCTCAAAAGCAAAACTAGGGCCGGAAATCACACAGCTTGAATAATCACCCAAAATTGATTCAAAACTTTCATGTAGGAAGCACTGGTGATTGGTATCAAAGCCTTTAGTGACCCAAGCAATGGGTTGCTCTGAATTTAACAGAGGCTTTATGGTTTCTAAGGTTGTAGCAAAACCATAACTTGGCACAGCAATTAAAACACTTTCAGACTGTCTAATTTTTGATAGATCAAATGTTAATTCAACATTATCTGCATAGTTAGTTGGCAAAGCAGGGTGCTTTGGTTGAAGCGTATTCGCCTCTTCTTGAGTGTGAGTGTGTAAATAAATGGTATCAAAGTTATCAGCTAGCGCAATAGACAATGCACTACCCCAAGCACCTGCACCAATAATGGATAGGTTAGCCATTTAAAATATCATCCAATCGGCCAGATTGTTCGGCGGCTGATAAATCATCGAACCCACCAATATGCGTGCCATTAATAAAGACTTGAGGCACTGTATTTCTACCGGTTTTTTCCATCACTTCATCCCAACCATTCTGATCTTTAACGTACCTTTTTTGGTAAGGAATATGGCGTCTTTCTAGTAATTGATAAGCTCTTTGGCAAAATGGACAAGCATCAGAGCAATAAATAATATTTTTTTTCATTTTTAACTGTTGGTTATTTTTTAATCGGCAAATTGGCTCGTTGCCATGCAAGTATGCCACCTTTTAAATTGTACACTTGTTCAAAATTATTACGCGTTAATAAACCGGCAATGTGTGACGAACGAGAGCCACTACGGCAATAAACCAAAACTTTTTTACTATTATCTAAGCTGTCTAATTGCTTTCTAACCTGAGATAGGGGGATGTGAGTGTCGTTATCAATATAGCCTGCTTTTCTCTCTTTGTCTTCTCGCACATCTAAAATGATCAAATCTTTTTCATCCATTAGTGCAATAGCACCATTGGCATCAACGTCTTCATATTTTTTAAGCTTATCGGCAACGACATTGCCAATAAAAAGCGCAATTAAAACCACCAAAGTGATAGTTGTAAATATTTGATCGTCGTTTAGTAAAAATTCTAATATTTCCATAATTGTTATTTGTTTTAATTTTTCCCTTTCAAAAAGTTGTCCAGCATCTCATGACCTTCTTCAGTCAAAATAGATTCTGGGTGGAATTGTACGCCTTCAAGCGCGAATTCTTTGTGTCTAATGCCCATGATTTCGTCAATATTGCCTTGTTCATCTTTAGTCCAAGAGGTAATATCAAAACAATCAGGTAAGCTCGATTGTTCAGCCACTAATGAATGATAACGTGTGGCATTTAACGGGTTTTTTAAATCTGTAAACACACCTTTATTGGTGTGGTGTACCGGTGATATTTTCCCATGCATGATTTTTTTAGCACCGACCACGTTACCACCAAAAGCTTGAACCATTGCTTGAAAGCCTAAACAAACACCCAACATTGGCACTTTGCCTGAAAAGTATTTAATGGCCTCGATGGAGATCCCCGCTTCGTTTGGTGTACAAGGACCAGGAGAAATCACCAAAAACTCAGGGTTAAGTTTTTCGATTTCATTAATCGTAATTTCATCATTACGATGTACTTCAACCACTTGGCCCAGCTCGCCAAAGTACTGCACCAAGTTATAGGTAAATGAATCGTAATTGTCAATCATGAGTAACATAATGAAGCTTATTTTACCGCTATTTAATTGCTAAAAAGGAAGCAAAGTTAAGACACTGAAAGTGACATAAACTTTGGCTAAATCCCGCATTGCTAAACCGATCAAAGTGGGTTTGTTTGTTATCAGTAATGAGTACATTTTCTATCGATTGGCGCTTAGCAGCAATCTCTAATTCGCTGTAACCATTCGCACGCTTAAAGTCTAAATGCAGTTCGGTCATTTTTGCTTGCTGTTTAGGATCGTCAAAATGGATTTTTTCTGAAACAATCAGCACGCCACCAGAATTTAAACCTTGATAAATTTTATTAATTAAAGCTTGTCTTCGGTTAACTGCAATAAATTGCAAGGTTAAGTTTAATACGATGATAGATGAATTTTCGAAACTTATATCATTAATATCGCTACAAATAACATCGAAGTTTGATATTTTACCTTCAAGATTTTTTTTGCATTTTCCCGCCATATCGATCGAATTATCAACAGCGATGATTCGATTATTATTATGATTATTGTTTAATCCTAATGCTAAAGAAATCGCACCTGTTGATGCACCAAGATCGTAATAATTGGTGTTGTCTTGCCCGTAAGTTTTCACCATTAACCCTATCATTTCAACCATGCTTTGGTAGCCTGGTACCGAGCGCCTAACCATGTCATCAAACACGTTGGCAACACTTTTATCAAAAGTGAAATTAACTAAGTCGTTTGTTTTAGTGAAGATTTGATCACGCATACAATACTTCTAAAAAGAATTCACTCACCAAAAGTTTGGTTGTGCCAATGGTAAAAGTTGATCTTCTTCCCCAGGTACTACCAGTGTGGGTAATTTGTAGTTGCCCACGTGTAATAGTAGGATCGTTAAACAATACTTCACCCAAAGGTTTTGAGCCAATATTTAACAAGTCTTTTGTGTCATTCGTTACCGGTATGACTGAACGCGCAAACACCATGACTTGATTACTGCCTAGTAGTTCTACTTCTCGAATAATTGAATCCCCCTCAAATCCAAGTACAGCAGTTTCATTTTGATGGGGGTTGAGCTGTGTTTGTGAAACAACGTTAACTGCAAAGTCGTCAAACTTCGTTTTTAGTTTAGTAGTTAATGATCGACTGTCATCAAGCCAATGCATAACCGTATCAGGCACATCGTGTGCTTGGTCCAGACTTTGCCATATTAAATCTTGCGTGTTAATCATGGCGTTATTTTAAGCTAAGTATTGGCATATTGGGATTTGTCATCACTAATCCAACGCATAATAAGAGCGTACTGCTTTCCTTCGTCCAACTGTAAAAATTGTTCTGAGTAGAAGCGCACTTGTTTAAGCAAATAGCCATCTCGCACAATATTGGCGATTTTCATATTGGCAATGCCCGTTTGTTGTGTGCCCAAAATCTCACCTGGGCCACGTAACTCTAAGTCTTTATTGGCAATCATAAAACCATCATTGGTTTGCCTTAAAATGTCGATCCGCTCTGTGGCATTAGCACTTAAAGGCGCTTGATACATCAAGATACAAATACTCACATCTGATCCACGACCAACACGACCTCGTAGTTGATGCAGTTGCGCCAAACCCAATCGCTCTGAATTTTCAATCACCATCAGTGATGCATTTGGTACATTGACACCCACCTCAATAACTGTCGTAGCTACTAAAACATCAATTTCCCCTTTGGCAAATTTTTGCATGATTTCAGATTTTTCATCCTTGTTCATCTTGCCGTGAATGAGGACTACTGATAGATCGGGTAAATTATCTTGCAAATAATGATGTGTGTTGGTGGCAGATTCGGCGCGTAAGACTTCTGATTCTTCAATCAGTGTGCACACCCAATAAACTTGGTTGTTATCTTGACAAACTTGCTTAATTTTTTTAACTACTTCATCTTTGCGTTCATTACCAAGTGCAATGGTTTTAACTGGCGTTCTGCCGGGCGGAAGTTCATCAATAATCGACGAATCCAAATCAGCATAAGCGCTCATCGTCAGTGAGCGCGGAATAGGCGTGGCTGTCATGACTAGCTGATGCGGTGTGTTGTGTGCTTTTTGCGCTAGCGAGAGTCGCTGATGTACGCCAAATTTATGTTGTTCATCAATCACCACCAAGCCTAATTTATTAAAAGTGACCGACTCTTGAAATAGCGCATGCGTACCAATAACAACTTGCGCCTCACCTGATTGTATTCTTTCTAATTGTTGAGCGCGTTCTTTTGTGTTTTGTGATCCTGTTAAAAAAGCCACTTTAATGCCAAGCGGTGTTAGATAATTGGCAAATCCTTGTAAGTGCTGGGCAGCCAATATTTCTGTTGGCGCCATAATCGCCGTTTGAAAACTATTTTCAACTGCTTGCAAGCAAGCAAAAACAGCGACAATGGTTTTTCCTGAGCCAACATCACCTTGTAGCAAGCGAAGCATTGGGTGATTTGAAGCTAAGTCTTGATTAATCTCATCAATACTTTTTTGTTGTGCATTGGTTAATTTAAAACCAAGATTTTTAGATAGTTGCTGAGGCAAAGATTCAGAAATTTCAAAAATATTGGAAATTTTGCTTTTGCGTTCATTCTTGAGCTTGAGCAAGCTAAGTTGATGTGCGCAAAGCTCTTCAATGATGAGTCTTTGCTGTGAAATATGCCTAAATTCGGCTATTTGATCAAGATTTTCCCCTTCTTTGGGGTGATGAAGTGTTTCTAATGCTTGTTTGAGTGACGGCATTGAGTTTTTTGCCAAATTTTCGAAATTGTCATTCAGTGGCGATTTTTTCAAAGTTTCCAGTGCAATATTGATCCATTTTTTGAGTTGTACTTGGTGAATATTGCCGGTTAATGGATAAATCGGGCTGAGCGTTGTTTCTAAAAGGTTTGATTGGCCTTTTGATATCAGTCGATACTCTGGATGATGCATTTCCAACCCATCGCGCCCAATTTTAATCTCGCCAAAGCATTGAATAATATCACCACGAACGAGTTGTTGTTTTTGGTATTGATTAAAGTGAAAAAATCGTAACAGTAACGTGCGATTATTCTCATCAGACAAATAACACAATAACTGTCTTTGTCTTGTCGCTACTTCTTCGAGTCGATCAATCGTAAGCTGCACCAGTATCTCAGCACCAACTTGTGCATCATCTAGCGAGGTAAACTTAGTTTTATTTTGGTAACGCAGTGGCAAATGAAACAACAAATGTTCCAAATTGTAAATGCCAATATTATTAAGCTTGTCTTGCGCTTTGGGGCCTAAT
Organism: uncultured Candidatus Ruthturnera sp.; assembly: GCA_964556635.1. Taxonomy (GTDB): domain Bacteria; phylum Pseudomonadota; class Gammaproteobacteria; order PS1; family Pseudothioglobaceae; genus Thioglobus_C. The sequence goes on along the minus strand of CAZKWW010000041.1, from coordinate 543 downwards.
CCGTTGAGCGAAATAATTGGATCAGATAAATTGTGCATATTGGATTGGCTAATATAAATTATAGAGTCAGATATTTGTTTAAGTGTGAGGCAGCGCCGCACGTAAAGCTTGAGTGTATGCTAAATACATAAATGCTTGAGTACGGAGCTAACAACACAATTGGGCAAATATTTGATTCTAGAAATATATTTTAATAAGGGTAGTCGCAGGGCTCTATCACCATAACCCCATCCATCTCAACCTGTGCACCTTTAGGTAGCTCGTTAATACCTACTGCTGCGCGTGCAGGGTAAGGCTCGTCAAAATATTGTGCCATAATTTCATTGACCACAGGAAAGTTGTTAAGGTCAGTCAGATAAATATTAAGTTTAGCAATATCATTTAAACTACCGCCAGAGGCTTTACAAACGGCAGCTAAATTTTTAAACACTTGATTGATTTGCTCACTAATACCGCCTTCAATCATTTCCATGGTTTCTGGTACTAATGGAATTTGACCCGATAAATATATCGTTGATCCGCCAGTAACACAGACGGCTTGAG
>CAZKWW010000040.1:6906-7664 GCA_964556635.1 uncultured Candidatus Ruthturnera sp. | reverse complement strand
CGCAAAGCCTTTTGGGTCAATAGTTGTGAAAAATCAGAAGAAAAAAATTAACAAAAAATATGGATTTTTGAATGGTTTTCACTCAAATTGGTGAGGCGATTAATTGAGACTCATTTAGGCCATTTTCGAGCAATAATTCACCTAAATAAATCAATACTTCAGCAGGGGCTGAAATATACAAATCAGACTGATTAATAATCTCTAAATCTAGCGCTGCAAAAATCTGTTTTGCTACTTTATGGCAATCATTTTTACTCGATCGATCAAACTCGCAGGCGATTGGCGTATAAGTGTAATCATCCATAATAGCTTGCCAAGATTTTGCATGGTTTTCTAAGTAGGGCACTTGTTCGTCGGCAGGGTAGGCCCAATAAAAATTCACTGGATTTGGCATTTCTAATGAAAAAGCATGTTCTACTAGGCTTCTAATTGGTGCAAAGCCACTATCCCAAGCAATAAACACCATTGGTCGAGCAGAAGTTTCTTTAAGCACAAAGATGCCTTTAGGGCCTTCTAGATCAATAGTAGATTTAGATTTAATCTTTTTAGTGAATAGGGCAGCAGCAAAAGCATCTTCAGGTAGGTTTCTAATATGGAATTCTAGCTCCATACCGTGACAAGGGCAGGAAGCCAGTGGATAGCGCGAGGTGTTACCTTTAAAAGATAGCTCAACATCTTGCCCTGCCATAAACTGTAGGGTTTTAGAGCGTGGCGTTCTTAGGGTGATAATGGCTAAATCATCATTAACTAAATTTCTT
>CAZKWW010000040.1:0-6896 GCA_964556635.1 uncultured Candidatus Ruthturnera sp. | reverse complement strand
ATCCTTCACAAACTGCCAGACCACGTTTGAAACTTTTAACTTTAGTTTCAATATTTTGAATGGCGATTGATTTAACATCACCAATCAGCTCTACTTCTAATACAGTATCAGAGGCTGGCGCATTACAGCACATTAAAAAGTCACCTTGATTTTTTTGATCTTCGCTCAGGGAAAAGTCGTGGTGTTTTATTTGCTTAATATCGCCATTAACCAGCTTGGCCACGCAAGCACCACAGGTGCCATTACTACACTCATAATGCATTGCCAGGCCGTGGCGAAGACCACCTTCAAGGATTGAATCATTTTCTGAGCATTCAAAATTCCGCTTATTTTTCTTAAGTTGAATATTAAAGATCTGATTAGGCATGTTTGCCATTATAAAGAGTAAGCCGTACAATGATAACCAAACAAGGCAATATAAGGCGCGAATAGATGGTCAAATTTAAAGCATTACTACTATTACTGATTAGTGGCGCTGTTATAGCTAATTACACGCATCCTAGCGTTAATCGGCTAATACAGGCTAATGATGAGCCTGCAGGCGTGGTATTTGAGTTGATTGAGAGCGATAAAAACACTTGGACGTGGGCCGCACCCATGATTAAAGACTTAAAAGACCAGCTAAAAGAGAAATATCCAGACATTGAAATAGCGGTCGTCTCCCATGGTCGTGAACAATTTCAGTTAATCAAGAAAAGAGCTAAGCGTCAAAAAGCAGCCATATCAATACTAGAAGATCTGGTTCGTAAAGAAGCGGTTAGTCTACATGTATGTGGCACACATTCATCGTGGTACGATATACCAACAGGTAGCTATATTGATATTGTTGATGTGGCTGTGAGCGGACCAGCTAAGATTAATGATTATATTAATCTAGGCTACCAGCCAATTCAATTGTATAAAAAATAACCTGAGTAAAGTAGGGCGTTGATTTTGTTTCTAATTTCTATCCTTTAAAACTATAATTTAACATAATATAAATTATGCGAAGTTATTATAATCGCTGAGCAATAATGTCTGAAAGTGCTTGTATATGATCATCACGGTCGTTTAGCGCGGGAATATAGCTAAATTCTGTGCCACCAGCCTTTATAAAATACCCTCTGTTCTCTTGGTCAATCTCCTCTAGTGTTTCTAAGCAATCAACAGAAAAACCAGGGCAAATCACTTGTACGTGCTCAACACCATCTTTTGCTAAAGACTCTAAGCTACTTTTAGTTTGTGGCTTAAGCCACTCTTCACGGCCGAATATTGACTGAAAACACAACTGATACTCATCCTTATGTAAATTAAGCGCCTTAGCGAGTAATTGGGTCGTATTAACGCAATGATCGTAATAAACATCACCATTATCAACAAAACGCTGTGGTATGCCATGAAATGAGATTATTAACTTATCTGGCTTACCGTTGAATGCCTGATGCTCAGTGATTGAATTAACCAAAGATTGAATATAACCTTTGTCTTGATGGTAATCATCAATAAAGGCCAATTCTGGCTTGTTTTCCCAAGTGTTGAGAGTTTTATTAATCTCATCAAGGGTTGAAAGGGTTGTTGTCTTAGAATACTGAGGATACATTGGCAGTACAACAATCTTATCGCAACCCTTAGATTTTAAATTTTGTAATGCTAAAGGGATCGATGGATTGCCATAACGCATACCCACTTCAAAGGCTAAATCATCATGCTGAGCGAGTAGTATTTTTTTAATGCCTTCAAGCTGTAAATTGCTGATATTTAACATTGGCGAACCCTCGCCAAACGTGTTCCAAATTTTGGCATAATTTTGGGCAGATTTTGCTGGTCTAATATTAAGAATAACCACATTTAATGCCAACCACCAAATGAGTTTATTGGGCGGCTGAATCACTCGATCATCTGAAAGAAATTGCTTAAGATATCGCTTTAAAGCAGGCTTTGTAGGTGCATCAGGCGTACCAAGATTGGTGAGTAAAATACCGATTTTCATGTAAATTTTTCTAAGTTTTGGTCAATAAAATCACGCACAAAATCATGCGTCTGAGCAGAGTGAAAACGACCAACTTCTACACCCTCAATAAAAGCAATAACCGTGGGAAATCCACGCACTGAAAACTGGCCTGCAATTTTCATATTTTCATCCTCAGCTTCAAGCTTGGTTAAAGCAAATTCGCCCTCATTATACTCTGCTGCAACACTATTTAAGACAGGTTCTAAGATCTTACAAGGGCCACACCAATCGGCTGAAATATCCAAAATAACCAGTTGCTTGTGTGATTGATCAATCACTAAGGTTTGAAAAGTCTCAATTGAGACCTCAACAGAAGTAACGCTGCTCATGATAATTGATTAATATGTGCGACTAATAGTGTTAAAACTGTCGCGTTTTTTCTGTGCTGATCGAGCAATAATGGCACTAATAATAAAGCCAATAATTAAGCCTAATATGAGTGCAAACAAAGTGTTTAAATTGTTATCTGTATCAATAGAATCAAGTTGAGATTGTAAGTCATTATTATGACTAGAAAGCTTGGAATTTTGCTGCTCAAGTGTACTTAAATCAGCGCTATTTTTAGCAATCGATTCTGCGTTTAAAGCTTTCATATCAACGATTGTAGAAGATAACGCTTTGTTCTCTAATTGTAATTCTGCCAATGATTTTTTAAGATTTTCAATCTGTTTAAGGTGTTTATTATTATCACTTTTAACACCAGATTTAGCCGTTAAATTAGCCGTATTTTTTGGCATTGTTTGCGTTAGTTTTTCTGACAAAATCCAGCCATTTAAACCATTAAAATCTACCTGCGACCAACCAGAATAATGCATGGTTATTCTGTGCAATTTTGCATCTTTAGGAAGTGTCTTTAGCAGTTTTGACTCAGGTGTTTTGTCTAATCTTAAGGCAGTGTTGTCTTGAGTTGTGTAAACACTAGCATTAGAAAACACACTAAAAGACAAAAATAAGAGGGTGATAAAAAAGGTGATTTTTTTCATGGTAGGTAATTTTGTAAAATTCTTACTATAGTATAAGCAAAAACAGCCTTAAAAACCTAAAAACAATAGAAAATATAGTAAAAATCATTAAAAATCAATTACTTACAAGTATTTTTTCGACTGTTTATTTTTTAAACGATTACAAGCTCTGGTTAGTCCAGATATTATTTTAATAAAAAAGTGGCTTAAATCGAAAATTTGAAGCTAATTAGTAAAAATAGGGTGAAATCTTACTTTTTTCTAACTCTAAATATTGGTTGCCGACTTTTTTACAACAAATTTGCCGGTTGGTCGGTATTTTTGTTTCGGGCTTTTTGGTTTTTCAGGAATGGTTAATTCAAAAAAACCAAATTTTATTAATGGATCTAAAACTGATTGCTTAAATTTTGTCTTATTGGTTCTTTTTAAAATTTTTATTAGCTCGGCAGCTGATTTTTCATGAGTGCAATTCTTTAAAATTTTGACTTGATCCTGGGTGATTTTTTCAACATTAAAGCTTAGTCCCCTCTTGATCCCTGATGTATCTTTAGGGCTTGTATTTACTGCGTTTTCCCCAAATTCAAAACCCTGTTGAGTTGTGCCAGTTTTGTTAACAATATTACGCTTAAGTTCTTTGTTCCAATTTGAGTTTTTGCTATTTTTTTCAGCACTTTCACTCTTTTTGTTTCGACCAAATAAACCCATAATAATTAAAATAAAGACAAATCAATAGATAAAGTTTAACAAAAACCTTGGTTTTAAGTTAAATATTTAAGCAAATAAGCTAAAAATTAACGTTATTGACTTAATATTTGATCTAAAAACAGCTTTAATCGATCTGATTCAGGGTTGTTAAAGAAGGAATCAGGCTTGTTTTCTTCAATAACCTGCCCTTCGTCCATAAAGATAATGCGGTCAGCCACCTTCTTAGCAAAGCCCATCTCATGCGTCACACAAATCATGGTAATGCCCTCTTTGGCCAATTCCACCATAACATCTAGCACTTCTGAGATCATCTCAGGATCAAGCGCAGAAGTCGGCTCATCAAACAACATAATCTTTGGTGAAGTACACAAAGCTCTGGCAATAGCCACACGTTGTTGTTGGCCACCACTGAGTTGATTTGGGTACTTATCAGCTTGGTCCTTGATGCCGACTCTGTCCAATAACTGCAAGGCTTTCTCTCTTGCTTCTTGTTTGGTTTCGTGGTGTACCCAGATAGGCGCTAAAGTCAGGTTGTCAATAATACTTAAATGTGGAAAAAGGTTGAAGTGTTGAAACACCATAGAAACTTCGGATCGCACTTGTCTGATCTTTTTAACGTCATCACTTAGCTCAGTACCATCAACAATAATAGAGCCCTCTTGAAACTTTTCTAAAAAGTTGACACAGCGTATTAGGGTTGATTTGCAACTACCAGAAGGCCCACAAACCACGATAATTTCCACCTCTTTAACTTTAAGATCAATACTCTTAAGGGCGTGAAAGTCGCCATACCACTTGTTAAGGCCGCTGATCTCAATAATATCACAGCAATCTTTTTTACCAATTTCTTTGTTTATTAACTCACTCATTGTTCTACCTATTTATGTTCAGTACTAAAACGTGTTTCTATTTTTTTTGAATATCGACTCATTGAATATAAAATCACCCAAATAACTGCAGCGACAAATACATAGCCCTCAGTGTCTCTTCCTAACCAATTAGAATTACTTGTGGCTGCGCCTACAATCGCCAGCATATCGAATAATCCAATAATTAGCACCAGGGTTGTATCTTTAAATAAGGCGATAAACGAGCCAACGATATTTGGAATAGAGATCTTTAGTGCTTGTGGCAAGATAACCAGTACTGTTTTTTGCATAAAGCTAAGTCCTGAGGCATCTGCAGCCTCATATTGCCCTTTAGGAATGGCTTGCAAGCCACCGCGAATTACCTCTGCAATATAAGCAGTTTGGAATAAAGTGATACCGATTAAAGCCCTGAGTAGCTTGTCAAAATCCATGCCTGCTGAGAAAAACAATGGCAAGACAACAGATGCCATAAACAAGATGGTGATTAGTGGCACACCGCGTACAAACTCAATATAGACAACTGAAATAAACTTTACAATGCGCATCTTCGATTGTCGCCCTAGTGCAAATAAAATACCCAATGGGAAAGAAGCAATAATGCCAACCGCTGCTACCACCACAGTCAGTGTAAGCCCGCCCCATTTATCAGTTTCAACGATCTCTAAGCCTAGTCCCCCATATAGCAAAACAAAGGCAACAACAGGGTAAATTAAGAAAGAGCCAATAATATAATGCGCCCTATATTGTGATGTTTTAAGTAATGATCCAAAGACAACAAGTGCCACAATAATGCCAAACATGGTGTTGACACGCCACAGCTCTTCTTGCGGGAAAAACCCGTAAATAAACATCTTAAGGTTAGCATCAATAAAAGCCCAACATGCACCCTCTCGACCGCAAGATTGGTTATCCGCCGTTAAATCAAAATTAGCGTTAAAAATTGTCCAATTTAAAATTGGTGGCAAGAGTAAATAAATAAGATATAGCGCTACAAAAGTAAGTGCGATATTAGATGCAGATGAGAACAAGTTCTCTTTTAGCCACACAACAGCCTTGGTTTGCGATTGTGGCGGTTGTTTTGTTTCTTTTAGCGAATAGATTGCCATAATAGTTATCCGCCCTTAATTTGCATTTTTTTGTTAAAAATATTCAAGATTAACGATATGATCAGTGATATCGTCAAATACACCAACATCGTTAATGTAATAATCTCAATTGCCTGCCCTATTACATTCAAAACAGTGCCTGAAAATATAGTTACTAACTCTGTATAACCAACCGCTGCCGCCAAAGAGGAGTTTTTAGTCAAGTTTAAGTATTGGTTAATAATCGGTGGTATCGCTACTCTAAGCGCCTGAGGCAATATGACTAAACGCATTACCCAGCTGCTTTTTAAGCCTAGTGCCGCCGCTGCTTCTTTCTGGCCTTTATCTACCGATTCAACACCTGAACGAATCGCCTCAGCAATATACGTAGCGGTGTAAACACTTAAAGAAAAAGCCAAAGCAAAAAACTCAATAGATAAGTCTGTGCCGCCTCTAAAGTTAAAGCCCTTGAGCGCTGGATAGTCTAATTGCGCACCCAAAGAAAAATAAACCGCAATTGGTAGCAATACAACAAACCCAAAGAAATACGGGATGGTGTTGGTTACTATCCCTGTTTCATCGTGCTTTTTATTGCTGCGTTTTTTAATAAAAATATAGCCAACAATACCAATAATAAAGCTTGCAATCACAAAATAAAAATCACCATCCATAATCGGCTTGGGTAAATACAGCCCCCTTGAATTAAGAAAAATACTATCAAAGAAATTGATACTGTTTCTAGGGGATGGAAAGGCGTTGAGTGCGATTGAATACCAAAACAAAATTTGTAGTAATATCGGTATATTCCTAAAAATCTCAACATATATGGTTGCTATTTTTCTAATCAAATAGTTACTAGACAAGCGCGCAATACCAACAACAAGACCAATAATTGATGCGAAAAATATACCGGTGATTGCAACAACTAAGGTATTAACAATGCCTACATAGAATGCTTGCAGGTTGGTCGATGCTGGTGAGTATTCTAAAAAGAAGTTGTCATTGACAGCAAAACCAGCTTCGTTGCTTAAAAAACCAAAACCACTTCTAATGCCTCTTTGTTCAATATTAAGCATCATATTGTCAAATGCTTGATAGGCAAAATAAGCAATAACAACAACAGCTAACGCCTGAAATAAGATCGCTCTAACTTCGTTGTTATTCAGTAGTGATTTTAGTTTTGTAAACACAAAAAACCTTGATAAAAAAATGGCTAACCCAAGAGTTAGCCATTTTATGTTTTATTTAGATTTTATCTAAATGCTGGGGCATACAAAATACCGCC
>CAZKWW010000039.1:0-7695 GCA_964556635.1 uncultured Candidatus Ruthturnera sp. | reverse complement strand
TAACAGAGAGAGGTGGTATGGCATTTTCACGTGACATTAGTAAGAAAGATTCAAGTTCTTTTTTATAAAAATTGCGTCGTCGGTAATTACCAAACGCGCGTTTTGTTAAAGTTTCTAATGTGGGGTGTGTACCTTTTTTATGGCCATAGCTGGTTTCTATTCCAAGAATAGCAACGATAATTTCGATTGGCACATTGTAGGTAACTTCAGCTCGTTTTAAAGTGGAAAGGTTGTCATGCCAAAAATTCACCCCATTTTGAATGCGAGATTGAGTGAGAAACAAACCCTTGTATTTGTCCCAAGACATTGTTTTTTTTCTGGGTTTTTTTGTTTTCTGGGTTTTTTTCTTAGATTTGTCAGCGACGGTTAGTTTGATTGTAGAAAAAATTAATAGCAATTCATCTTGATTAAAATTGTGTTCTTTCACCATCTTGTTAATGAAATTTTGTGTTGATTTAAACTGCGTAGCAGGCAGTGTTTTAGCTGATACTAATGAAGATAGTATTAGTAGTGACAAGACCAATAATCGTAGCATGTTGTTAAAGCTTAGCAAGATAATTTGGTGTTTTGTGTTTTCGAATAGACATAATAATACCAAAACTGGCCATTAGTGTAATGAGGGATGAGCCACCATAACTGATGAGCGGCAAGGGCACACCAACAACAGGCAATAGGCCAGATACCATGCCAACATTAACAAAGATGTAAGTAAAGAAAATTAATGTTAGGCTAGCGCCGAGTAATTTAGAAAAAGTGTCTTCAGATTCAAAAGAGATAATAAAACAACGATAAATAATAAGGCCATAAATAGTGAAAAGCAACAATACCCCCATAAAGCCTAATTCTTCAGCAATGACGGAAAAGATGAAGTCAGTGGTGTGCTCAGGTAGAAAATTAAGCTGTGATTGTGAGCCTTGTTCAACGCCTTTTCCTAGTAAACCGCCAGAGCCAATGGCAATTTTTGATTGCAAGATGTGATAGCCAGAACCCAGTGGATCAGAGCTTGGATCAATGAGTGTGAGGATGCGTTTTTTTTGATAAGCCATGAGTAAGTAGTTCCAAGCAACATAACCACCGCCACCTATTATTGCGCCTATTAATCCAAGGTTAAGCCAATTGTTGTGTTTGATTAGCTGGATACGCACGCCTGAGAAAAACAGCACATAAATACCACTAGCACCAATGAGTAATGAGGTGCCTAGGTCTGGTTGTTTGGCAATCAACAAAACAATGGTAACAATAGAAATAATAGAAATTAATATAGGTAATGGCTTGGGTGGTAAGGTTTTTTCACTAAGGATGGAAGCAATAGCAATCGGCACGATGACTTTCATGAGTTCTGAAGGCTGAAAGCGCACAAAACCCAAATCAAGCCAGCGTTGAGCACCACCACTGCTAGAGCCAAATAGCAACACAAGTGTTAATAAAAAAATGCCAAACAGCATAAGATAAGGAGAATATCGACGGAAAAGATAAGGCGGTATTTGTGCAATCACTAGCATGGCGCTAAAGGCAAGTGCAAAGTGCGTAATTTGCTTATAAAGTAGTGTTGTTGAGCCAGTAGAAGCACTATAAAGCACCATTAATCCAAATGAGCTAATACCTACTAGCAATAAGAATAATGGCGTATCCATCTTGAAATAATGCCAAAAATGGCGAATTTTACCAAGCGGTGTACGTGTCATAGTAGCAGTAAACCGACGCGTCGAACATCAGATAATAATAAGTTAAAACTACGACAAGCAGACTCGTTGTTCATGCTTTCTACCCCGATGCCCATTTGTTGAATGGCTATTTGTTGCTTTGGATGTAGAAATTGAGTTGCCTTGCCTGTGCCAATAATAAGTATATCGATATCGTCTTGTGAGCTCAGTGGGAAAAGCGAGGCTTTATCTAACGCCTCTAAATTGGTTATTTCAATTTCTGCAGAATAGCTTGGTGAAATAAAACAAGGTGTTTTTAATGCGCAGTGTGCTAATTTAATTTGAGAATCGTCAACAGAAACAATAGAATTTTGTTCAGATTCTTGTTGATTAAATTCCATGTTGATATTGAGCTTATTCGAAGGTTTAAAAACACATTATAACCGTGTAAAATTATTCTATTTTTAAATAATAATAACAATGTCTAATTCTAACGAGACTGATACATTTTCTGCAGATTTATCAAGTGGCTTAGCTGCTTTTGATTCAAAGAACTTTTCAATGGCTTATCAGCTGTTGGCACCATTAGCTGCCCAAGGTAATGCGGAATCGTTGTGGCGTTTAGGCATGATGCAGATGAATGGCTTGGGCATGGTTGAAAATCAGCCCTTAGGTTTTGAAAATTTTATCCAAGCAGCCGAGCAAGGCCATGCTTTTGCACACCACATGATTGGCGTGGCATATATGACCGGAGAGGGAGTAGATAAAGATATTCATAAAGCCATTGAATGGTTTGAAAAAGCTGCTGAATTTAAAATTCCCGGGCCTATGTATGCATTAGGTATGCTTTACGAAGACGGTAAAGAGATTGATCAAGATTTAGAAAAAGCACAAGTTTGGTACGACAAGGCATCAGAGGTTAATACACCGTGAAGTCAAGATTTGCCCCATCACCTACTGGGTACTTACATATTGGCGGTGCTAGAACAGCCTTATTCGCTTGGCTATGGGCTAAAAAAGAGCAAGGTCAATTTATCTTGCGTATTGAAGATACAGATCGAGAGCGCTCTACGCAAGCTTCAGTTGATGCAATTTTAGATGGCATGAAGTGGTTGGGGCTAGATCATGACGAAGGTCCTTATTATCAAACCGATCGATTTGACCGATATAAAGCTGTTGTTCAACAACTTTTAGCAGAAGATAAGGCTTACTATTGTGAGTGCTCACAAGAACGCTTACAAACCCTGCGTGATGAGTTGATGGCTAAAGGCGAAAAAGCTAAATATGATGGTCATTGTCAGCATAAAAAATTAACTTCTGGTGTGGTGCGTTTTCGTAATCCAGTTCAGGGTAACGTGGTGTTTTCAGACCTAGTTAAAGGCGAGATCAGCGTACATAATAAAGAGCTGGATGATTTGATTATTGCGCGTAGTGATGGTACACCAACCTATAATTTAACTGTGGTGGTGGATGACCATGATATGGAGATCGACTGCGTTATTCGTGGTGATGATCATATCAATAACACACCTAGACAGATTAACTTGTACGAGGCACTTGGTTGGAATTTACCAACTTTTGCGCATTTACCAATGATTTTGGGTGGCGATGGTGCAAGACTTTCAAAACGCCATGGTGCGGTGAGTGTGATGGCCTATCGAGATGCTGGATTCCTGCCAGAGGCATTACTTAATTACTTAGTGCGTTTGGGCTGGTCACATGGAGACCAAGAAGTGTTCTCTATTGATGAGATGATTGGGTTGTTCGAGCTAAAAGATGTTAATAAAGCACCCGGTAGTTTTAACCAAGATAAGCTGATTTGGTTAAACCAAGAATATATTAAATCTGCTGATATTAACCACCTTGTTAATCAGTTAGATTGGCATTTAGACAATCAATCAATCGATATTAGTAACGGACCTGATGTCACTAAAGTGGTTGATGCGCTACGAGAGCGGTCCAAAACTTTGGTTGAAATGGCGCAGAGCATGAAAATGTTTTACCAAGATTTTGATCAGTTTGATGAAAAAGCCGCCAAGAAGCAGTTTAAACCTGCGGCCAAGCCCATTATCAAAGCTTTAATTAAGCATTATTCACAGCTAGAAGATTGGTCGAGTGCAGCGATTCACGCTGTTGTAAAAACCGTATGTGATGAGCAAGGTGTGGGTTTTGGCAAGGTTGGACAACCTTTTAGATTGGCACTCAGTGGCACAGGCAATGCAGGAAGTATTGATGTGGTAGCTGAGCTTGTTGGCAAAGACAGAACCTTGTCTCGCCTTCAAATGGCACTTGATTATATTGCTCAAATAGATAATTAATCAGTTATCATCTAGTCATGCATTTAGATGATTTTAAAACCAGATATCAAACATTACAAAAATCAGTTGAAGCTGATTTTATAAAAAACCCTAATTCGGTAGAGTCGTTAGTTTTGGCTCGCAGTGATGGTGTTGATGCTTTGTTAAAAGACATCTGGCAAGCGTTTGAGATTGATCGTGAGTTGTGTTTAGTAGCTGTCGGTGGTTTTGGTCGGGGAGAATTGCACTTATATTCTGATATTGATTTATTAATTTTAATTCCAAATGGCACTCATGAGCAGCACCAAGAAAGCATCTCTAAGTTTTTAACTTTTTTATGGGATGTTGGGTTAGAAGTCGGGCATGCAACGCGAGATATTAACGACTGTATCATTGAAATTGACGACCTAAGTGTTGTTACTAATTTATTAGAATCGCGATTATTAATTGGTAAAAAAGCTTTATTTTCAAAGATGAAGTCGATGATTAAGGCGAGTAATTGGTCATCTCAATCGTTCTTAGTAGAGAAACAAAAAGAACAACATAATCGACATCTTAACTACTCAAACACAGCGTACAATCTTGAGCCCAATTTAAAAGAAAGCCCAGGTGGATTAAGAGATATTCAAACGGTTGCTTGGGTGGCGAAATGGTATTTTGATGTTAACCTTTTGTCTGACTTGGTTGATAAAGCTTACTTAAGCGAGCATGAATACGACCTATTAAAACAAGGGCAGTTGTTTTTGTGGAAGGTGCGTTTTGCCTTGCATGTGATCGCCAAGCGTCGAGAAGATCGGATTGCTTTTCAGTATCAAAAAGAAGTGGCCAGCATGTTGGGCTATGTTGATACGGACGCTATGGCGGTTGAGCAGTTTATGAAAGATTATTATCGCACTGTGACTAAAGTGTCGCGTTTAAATGATATTTTGTTGCAGTTATTGGAAGACCGAGTACTTCATACGCAAAATCTTAACGAGCGCTTCGTGATTAGTTATGGTTATATTCAAGCCACCAGTGCTGATATTTTTAAAACACACACAACCGCTTTTATTGAAATTTTCTTACTGATTGCGAAACATAATTATGTTCGAGGGATTAGTGCTGGCACACTCAGACAAATGCAACTCGATTTAGATTTGATTGATGAAAATTATTACAAGAAGCGTCAAAATAATCGATTGTTTATTGAATTATTGCAGCAAAAACGTGGTGTTAATAAAGCCTTAAAATTGATGAATCGCTACGGTATTTTAGAGCGCTATATTCCAGCATTTGGACAGATTACAGGCTTGATGCAATATGACTTGTTTCATGCTTATACGGTAGACCAACACACCTTGTTTGTGATTCGTAATCTAAGGCGATTTTTTGTTAGTGAGTTTTCCAAAGAGTTTGAGCTGTGTAGCAAGATTGCTAAAACTATTGATAAACCAGAGTTATTATTATTAGCAGGATTGTTCCATGATATTGCTAAAGGTCGTGGTGGTGATCATGCTAGTTTGGGCGCAAAAGATGCGCAAGTTTTTTGCAGACACCATCAGCTAAGAGCAAGTGATTCGGCACTAGTATCAGGTTTAGTTGAACAGCATTTATTGATGTCGCAAACAGCGCAAAAGCAAGATCTAGAAGATTTTGAGGTGATTGATCAGTTTGCAAAAACGGTTGGTTCTATTCAGTTTTTGGAGTTTTTATATTTATTAACAGTGGCAGATATTCGTGCCACTAAAGCTGATTTGTGGAATGATTGGAAAGACTCACTGTTAAGAAAATTATTCTATAAAACCAAAGATCATTTACTGAGTGGGTCGGATAAACCACCTAGTATAGGTAAGCAAATCGATAAAATTAAACGCTCGGTTTTAAATGAAGTCGAACAACAAGGTCATGATGTTGAGAAAGTTGAGCAAATATTCTTAACCTTACCTAAAGATTATTTCCTGCGTTATGAGGTGGAAGATATCTTGTGGCATTTATGGCTAGTGATGAAACCAACAGATAAGAAAATTAGAGTGGTATCGCGCTTATCTGAACACAATGTTGTAGATGTCTTTGTTTATGGTGATGATTCGAAAGGCTTGTTTTGTAGATTGATAACCATTATTGAGAAATTAGGCTTAGATATTGTTGATGCAAAAATCTTAACCACAAAAGACAACAAAGCTTACAATACCATTAGTGTTTTGCAAGATGATATTTTGGAGCAGATCAACATTGCTCAAGAAATAGAAGATAAGCTTAGTCAAGAAGCTTTAAGTATAAAAGAAGCGGGTGATAAGCTTACACATCGTCATTTTGATCGTAAAATGAAAATTAGCTTTACCCATAATGAAAAGTGGAATTTAACCCAACTAGAGATTAATGTAATCGACAAGCAGGGCTTGTTGTCTAACATTGCTTATATTTTTCATCAGCTTGATATTCATCTGGTTAATGCTAGAATTGCAACCATGGGTGAGCGTGTAGAGGATATTTTCTTTATTGGTAATGATAAAAAACAACCACTAAGTGCGGCAGAAGAAAAGCAATTAAAGCGTGCACTTGAAGAAAAATTGTAAAATAATAGCACAAGAGTTAAATTACCGATATAATTTGCCTAACAACAGCTCTTCTGCTGTGATTATTCCTTTCAGATAAATATTACACAAAACATATGAACGACAAAATTAAAGTAGTAACGGATAGCTCATTTGAGGCAGATGTTATTAATTCATCACAACCAGTTTTAGTAGATTTTTGGGCGCCTTGGTGTGGTCCTTGTAAGGCGTTAGCGCCAGTATTAGACGAAATTGCCGATGACTATGATGGCAAGATTACAATTGCTAAAATTAATGTTGATGAAAATGATCAAACACCACCAAAATACGGTGTTCGCGGCATTCCAACCATGTTAATTATTAAAGATGGTGCAGTTGATGCAACCAAGATGGGTGCTTTAAGCAAAGCTGAGTTAAGTGCTTTTATTGACGCAAGCATCTAAAAAACCTAGGCAATTCACTCAAAATAGTGAATTATTTTTATAATAAATTTTTAATTTAAAACAACTTATATTGCGCTAAGCGCACCTATGTTGACCATTCTGGTCAGCATTTTCCCTTTACTTATTCATTGGACAATTCATGAAACTATCCGAACTTAAACGCTCTACACCTGCACAATTATTAGAATTAGCACAATCTCTTGGCATTGAAAACATTTCACGTGCTAAAAAACAAACTCTTATTTTTTCTATTTTAAAAACTAAAGCGGAAAATGATGAAGAGGTGCTAGGTGATGGTGTATTAGACATATTACAAGAAGGCTATGGCTTTTTGAGATCTGCTGACGATTCGTATGTTTCAGGTCCGGATGACATTTATGTTTCACCTAATCAGATTCGACGCTTTAACTTGTCAACAGGTGATTTAGTGACGGGCAAGATTCGAGCACCTAAAAAAGGTGAAAAATATTTTGCCTTGGTTAAAGTTTCAGAAGTTAATGGTGAAAATCCAGATAATGTTAGAAACCGAATTCCTTTTGCATCATTAACACCATTACATCCAAATGAACGTATTGGTTTAGAGATTGGTAATGGCGGTACAGAAGATATTACCGCTAGAGTGATTGACCTGGTTTCGCCATTTGGTAAAGGCCAGAGGGGTTTGTTGGTAGCACCACCTAAGGCCGGTAAAACCATGATTATGCAAAATATTGCAGCTTCTATCTCTCGTAATCATCAAAGGAGGCTGTAATTGTATCATAATGCGAACGCACGTAGA